>JAJDES010000118.1 GCA_029259675.1 Planctomycetota bacterium | reverse complement strand
CCAGGTACATGTCGAGGAAGCCATCGCCGTTGATGTCGCCGAAATTCGCTCCCATGGGCAGCATGGGGATATCCAGGCCGATGGACTTGGCAATGGACTCAAAGCCACCTCGGCCGTCGCCGCGGTAGAAGCCGGCCACTTCGGGGTGCCGGTCGCGACCGAGGTAGTGGGCCGAAACATTGTCGCTTGTGCCGGTGTAGCAAGAGGCAAAGAGGTCGAGATGACCGTCGTTGTCAAAGTCCCAAAACCAAGTGGGAAAGCTCGTTTTGGGTCCGTTTACACCGAGTTGCTCGCCGACCTCGACAAAAGTACCGTCGCCTTCGTTGTGGAAGAGCAGGTTGGAACTTGTGTAGGTCGTGACATAAAGATCGGGGAAGCGGTCATGGTCGTAGTCGCCCCAGGTCGCGCCCTTGGCAAAAACTTGTATGTCGAGTCCCGCGCTCGCCGCCACATCCACAAAAGTCCCGTCGCCGCGGTTCTCGAAGAGTTGACTCGGGCAGGGGCCCTCACGGCGGCTCTCATTGCCGATGAAGAGATCGAGGTCTCCGTCGTTGTCGTAGTCGGCCCAGGCACCGGTTTGGGTTGGGTTGTGAACAAGACCTAGACCGGACTCGAAGGTCACATCGCGAAACGTACCGCCGTCGTTGCGCAAGAGCGAATTCGGATGTTTGCCGCCCGCTCCCCACCAAGCGCCGCGCAACACGAGTAGATCGGAATCGCCGTCGTTGTCGTAGTCGGCATGAATCATGTTCAAACCGCCGAAGAACCCGATTAGCCCGGCTGCTTGGGTCCTATCCTCAAACTCCCCGTCGCCGCGGTTGCGATAGAACTTCATTTGTTCGGCGGGGTGGTAGCCGGACACCATGATGTCGATCAGTCCGTCTCGATCGAAGTCCTCCAGGGCAACGCCGCCGGCCAAGCCAAAGTCGTCCAGCCCCAACTCCGGCGCAATATTCATAAAGCGCGGAATCTCCTCTTTCGATTCGAAGCGCTGCGACGGTATCCGATATTTCTCGGGTACTCCGTCGGGATGCTCGCCCAAAGTCATGGCGGCGATATTGAGCAACCACAGGGCGGACAAATGCATGCTTTCATCTGGCTCCGTCAACTCAATGACCTTGAGCAGCAGGCCCGAAGCCATGCGAGATCCCTCCTGCACGCGATGCACGCCGGATCCTCGGATTGGCAAGAGGCAGCTATCCGGCGTATTGAGCGAACAGCAGTTCTGGTCTTCCCCCATGCGCAGCCAACTCACGGCCAATTCGAACAGCGCAGGAGCATTGCCCTTGACCGGCTCGCCGGGAACCATGGCCAGGGCTTGATTGAACATTTCGATCGAAGCCTCGACATTGCCCATGCGCAACTCCGCCTTGCCCGCATCGCACAGATACTTGTAGCGCAAGCGCGAGTTCTTATCGTCAATCGGCTTCGATAGAAGGGCCCTCAGTCGCCCGAGGTGTTGCCCGCCGAAGTAGGGGTTGGCCTCAATCGTATCGACCAGGTGAGCCAGTTCGGCGAGCATGGCCTGGTGCCCGTCTTCGTACTGCCCGGCTTTCGGCCCGCTTTGGATGGCGGAGCTTGCGCCGGCACCGGGGCCCACTGGGATTTCGGATACGGACTTCTGGCCAGATGCCTGCGGTTTGGGGTCCGAGCAGGCGAGGACGAGGGTCGCACCGATTGCGGCTGTTAGGGCAACGGCTGCGTTCGCGATAATGAGTCTTGCCAAGTGGCGCTCTGTTCAGATTTGCAAGCGGTAGTGTGGAATTGGAAGCGCTCGACACTCGGCCTGGAACAGCAAATTTGGCAAATCGTCCCACCGAGTCGGCGTGTGAACCGCAAGCCTAGCATTTCGCCGTGTCCTCGCTTGCGCTTACAAGTTTGAGCGCGGGCGATCGCTCCCGAACCAAGTTGGTGCGCACTATGGCGCAGAGACTAAAGCTGCGCGCGCCGCTTAAGAGCCGCTTGCGCAATGCCTGCAGCGTCGATCCCATAGTGAGCCGCCAACTCATCAGGTTCGCCAGAAGTTCCGAATTCGTCGCGCAGGCCGACAAAAGCCATGGGGCAGGGTTCGTTTGCAGCCAAGCTCTCGGCCACAGCACTTCCCAACCCTCCGCGCACACTGTGGTCTTCGGCCGTCACAATCAGGCCTGTTTCGCGGGCACAGCGCGCGAGCAATTCGTGGTCGATCGGTTGAATCGAAGGCAGATTGATGACGCGCGCATCCAGGCCCTCCGCCCGCAACATTTCCGCTGCGTCAAGTGCTCGTCCGACTTCGACGCCGCAGGCGGCCAACGTCAGATCCGTTCCCTCGCGCAGCACGGTTCCTTTTCCGATGGAGAAGTCGTGCGTCTCGTCAAAAAGCGTGCGCACGGGGCTTCTGCCCGTTCGCATGTAAACGGGCCCGGGGCACTCAATGGCGGCGCGCGTGGCCAATCTCATTTCGATCGGGTCGGCGGGCGAGAGCACGGTCATGCCGGGAATCGCCCGGTAGGCGGCCATGTCCTCAAAGCATTGGGCGGAGCCTCCGTCGGGGCCCACGTCCAAACCCGGATGGCTGGCGGCGATGACGACTTTGCGTCCCGAATAAGCAATCGAAAGGCGCGCTTGCTCGACGGCCCGCAGGCAAAAAACGGCGAAGGTTGTGACGACGGGCAGCATGCCCATGCTGGCCATGCCGCCGGCCATGGCCATCATGTTTTGCTCGGCAATACCGCATTGAACAAATCGTCCGCGGTGCTCTTTGCGCACGTGGTGAGTTCCCGTCCCGCCGGCGATATCGGCATCGAGCACTACGACATCGCCGCGTTCGTGCATGATTTCGACCAGGGCCAGGCCGAAGGCCTCACGCATGGAGCCCCCGGACGTTCCGATCAAGCTCGGTGCGTTAGTTCCACCCAAGGGGCACCTCCGCGCGCATCCAACTGTCAATCTCAGCTTGCTCAGCGCCAAGCTCCAGCAGCGAGGCCTGCAGTTGCTCAGCTGTCAATTGGACGCTGCCGTGCCAAAGCGGTGAGTCCTCCATGAAGGAGACGCCCTTGCCTTTGATTGTGTGCGCAATCACGACAGTGGGCGATTCTTGCTGAGCGGCACTTTGCTCTAGGGCCGCATCCAGTGATTGGAAGTCGTGCCCGTCCGCTTCGAGTACCTGCCAACCGAAGGAGCGCCATTTGTCGGCCAGTGGTTCGAGCCCGAGAATGTTCTTGTTCCAGTCGTCGCTTTGCAGCTTGTTGAAATCGATGAAGACGCGCAGGGCGGACAACTCGTGATGCGCCGCAAACATGGCGGCCTCCCAAACTTCGCCCTCTTGCAATTCACCATCTCCCAGGAGTGCTGTGACATGCCCGGGAATCGAACGCATCTTCATCGCCATGGCCTTGCCTGTGGCCACGGAAAATCCTTGGCCAAGGGAACCCGTGCTGGCTCCGGTCCAGGGCAAGTCGACCACATGTGCGTGGCCTTGGGCGGGACTGCCCAGTGTGCGCAGGCGCAGGAGTGCAGCTGT
>JAJDES010000117.1 GCA_029259675.1 Planctomycetota bacterium | reverse complement strand
GCCGTCCGACCCGGCGTAGAAAGACTGGAAGCCCGCCTGCTTTTCGTCGGGCCTGTCTTCCAATACGACGGCTCCGGCTCCGTCCGCGAATAGTCCGATCATGCGGAAGTCGGTTGGATCGCAAATGTGCGTCATTTGCTCGGCTGCAATCACCAGGGCACGTTTGTAGCCGAGATTGGCCATCAGGCTATCGGCGACCATCAGGCCGTTGAGGAAGCCCGGGCAGGCGTCTTGCAATTGATGGAACACCGCTTCGGTTCCAAGCTTGTCCTGCACAACCGATACGGAGTGCGGCGCGACGTGGTCCGAAGTGGCCGTGCTGAGCACGATGACGTCAATCTCGGTGGATTTGACTCCCGCATTCTCCAGGGCGCGGCGAGCGGCAATGGTGGCCATGTCGCCGGTGCTCTCGCCCTCGGCGGACCAATGCCGGACCTTCACGCCGTAGCGCTCCTTGATCCAGCTATCCAGATCGCGTCCGGCGCGTTCGGCGTCGAAGTTGCTGACGATGCTTTCGAGCTCCTTGTTGCTGACCTCACGGTCGGGCAAGTAGCTACCAGTTCCCAATATGACTCGCGACATGGATGGCGGGGGCGCGCGGGGAGAAATGGCCCGGGCGCCGGTGATGGCCGCGGGCGATGGGTCGCGCTCACCGAAGCATATCCGCGCGCCGCGTGGATCAAGCCCCAGTCGAGCATCCTATCTTTCGTCCGCAGCCCGGCCCCGACCGGAGTGCTGTCCGCCTCGAATCGGCCGGGGATTGAATTCGGCCCCTTGGAGACTGTTCAGGAATGGGGTCAAACTGCCGATGCAAAGTGGGGTCCAGAGGCCCCAGAACAAGATGACAGTCTCCAGAGACAGCCCAGAGCCCGATTCTGAGCGCCCCGGGGTGCCCAGGGACTTCCAAGGCCCTTCCGCCGACGGGGCGGCCGGTGGGGAAAATTATTCGCGACAAGGGGGCGATGACTCTGCAGCCGGAGCAACCGATGCGGCCGCAAAGGAACGCTTGGCGGGTCTGACTTGCCTGCAAGCGGAGAAAATGATCAAGGCGTTTTTGGCCGGCGGGCTCGCCAATCGAGCGGCTGTGGCCATGCGCGGGCACCTGGGCCTGTGCCGCGATTGCCTGGTCCTCTATCGCGAAGGCGTGCAGTCAACAGGCTCGCTCAGCCGCAATATTCGCCAGGCTCGCCAGCGCACTCCAAAGGAGAAGCTGCGCAAAAAGCACCGGCGCATGATCGCCGGTCTCGAGGGTGCTCGCGGTGCCAAGCGCTCATCGCACATCAAGCTGATGCTTTTGCCCCTGGCGCTGATTTTCATGTTTCGCTGCTTTGATGAAATGCGCGGCACCGCGGCCGAAGCCGCCTGGATGGCCGGCATTGTTGAAATCGGCGCAGATCAGCTGACGGCGATTCAAAAGGAAAAGGAAATCAAGCGCGGGGACTGGGTCGTCACTCAAGTCGGCGGAAGCGGGAAAATTGCCATACGAAGCGACCTGGCGGAGCTCGGTTCCGATTGCCAAGTGTTGCTTGAGAATGCGCGCGATAGGCGTTTGCGGCTGCGGCGCGGTGAGTTGCTGCTTCTTGGTTCATGGCAGGTGGCCACGACCCTGGGCGTCATCACCCTGGATGACGGGCGTGCTCAAGTCGGACTGCGCAACGGCAAATTGACAATCACTTGCATGGAGGGCGAATTGGTCGCCCTCAATCACCTTGGTGAACGTCGCATCACGGCCGATTCGCCGACGCTGCAGATCGACGGCCAAGGACAGGGCATTCTGCCTTGATTCATCTGCGAAGCAGCACGGGCAGACGGCCGAAAGGCCAAAATGAAGGCGCCCGCGTCCGGTCGTTGAATGCGAGGCTGCCGGTGCTGAGGCTCGCTTCTGTCTTCGCTGCTGGGTTCGCTCCTGGGCTAGCCTCGCTTCGCTTCCGCGGCCCGTGTTTCGGGGTTGCCCTTCCGGTCGCAGGGGGGGACGCGTAGGATTCGCGGCGCAATGGATTCAGGCCAAGAGCAGACGGCGAGCACCGCGGGCGCAGCTCCCGAGATATCGGTCGTCATCCCGGTTTATCGCAACCAAAGCAGCTTGGTTTCTTTGTGCGATCGATTGGATGCCTCCCTCGCAGGCGAGCAACGCGAGTATGTCTTTGTGGTGGACGGATCGCCCGACGACAGCTTAGCGGTTCTACTGGATTTGGCGCGCACGCGGCCCCAGGTCGTGGTGATTGAGCTGTCGCGCAATTTCGGCCAGCACGCGGCACTTTGCGCGGGCTTCGAAGCGGCACGCGGTTCGGTGGTTTGCGTAATCGATGCGGATCTGCAACAAAAGCCCGAGGACTTGCCGCGCTTTATTGCGGCCTGGCGCGAAGGGCACGACTTTGTCAGCGGTTGGCGCGTAAGTCGCGCCGATTCCCTCTATCGTCGCTTGAATTCGCGCGCCATGAATTGGTTGGTGCGCGCCGTTACGGGTGTGCGCTTGAACGATTGGGGTTGTCCGATCGCGGCCATCGACCGCCGTATTGTCGAACGCTTGCCGAGCACCGGCGAACAACGGCGCTTCCTAAAGCCGGCTGTGGCCCAGCTCAGTTCCAACCTGACGGAAATCAAGGTC
>JAJDES010000116.1 GCA_029259675.1 Planctomycetota bacterium | reverse complement strand
GTAGTACTACGAATTTCGTAGGGAGAGCCCCCCCCTCCCGCCTGACGCCAAGTTCCCCGCCAGGACCAAAAACCGCCTCTATTGAGCCCCAAAGCCACTTTTCAGCCATGAAGGACCGCAGACCGTTGCACGAGCTTGGTGAGCTCCAGCGCCAGGTGATGGAAATTCTCTGGGACCTGGAGGAGGGCGGCGTGCACGAGGTCAGGCGCGCCCTGCCCGGTAATCCGGCCTACACCACAGTGTTGTCGGTATTGCAGAAGCTGGAGAAGGCCGGCTGGGTCAAGCACCGCAAGGAGGGTCGCAGTCATGTCTTCTCCGCCGCTCGAAGCCGCGAGAGCGAGGGACGCACGTCGGTCATCTCGATTCTCGATCGCGTGTTCAGCGGGAAGCCCAAGCAGCTCTTCCAACACATGCTCGAGGCCGATCGCCTCGACGAAAGCGACTTAAAGGAGCTGTCGCGCATGATCGCCGCCAAGCGCAAGGAGTTGGGCCATGAAAGCTGAGCTGCTCGATCTCTTCCTGAATGGATCGCTGGTGCGCGACGCCCTGTGGCAAAGCACGCTTTGGTTGCTGGTCGGCTTGCTCGCATCCAGTCGCCTGGCAAAACGGCCCGCGCGCGCCCACGCGATTCTCTTGATTGCAAGTCTCGGCGCCTTGCTGACCCCGATTGCCTCCGCTCTCATTCGTTTCCTGGATCTCGGCCTGCTTCAACCGAGTGCAGCTGCAAGGAGCGCGGCAACGCCCCTATCCAACGTACTTCTAGGGCCGAGCGCCGCCCAAGCCGGCCTGCAATGGGAGAGTTCGCTACTCATCCTGTGGCTCCTATTGGCCGCATTCGTTTGCATTCGCAACCTGCGGGCCATCGCTGCATCGCGCCACTTGGTACACAGCGCCGAATCGATCACTTCGGGCAACTTGACTCACCGCGCCGCTTTGTTGGCGCAGCGCATGGGCATCGCCAACACACCCGAACTATTCAGCTCGAGGTCGATTCAAGGTCCACTGATTTGGTGCTGGAGTCGCAGGCCCAAAATTTATTTGCCCGCACCCACGCCGAACCTGGAGACCATGGACGGCATCCTTATCCACGAACTCGCTCACTACAAGCGTCGCGATCACTGGAGCAGCCAGATTTCGATTTGGATAACAGGTTTCTTGGCTTGGAATCCACTGATGCACCTTGTGCACAAACGCATGGATGAGGCCTGCGAGCAAGCCTGCGACAGATGGGCCCTCGACCGCGGCGCTCGAGCCACCGAATACGCCGAAGCCTTGCTGGGCCTGGCACCCCAAATGGGCAGCGGTTTGGTGCTGGGTGCCAAGTCTTCGCGAGCGAGCATGGCCCGCCGATTGACGGCCATTCTGAATGCACAACCTTCACCGCCCACTTCAGGAAGAGCCTTTTCCTTTGCAAGCGCCGGGCTGGCAGCGGTCATGCTCAGTGCCCTCGCCCTAGGCGAATCCAAACCGCCGGCGCAAGCCGAGCCTTCGGGACAAACGAACCAGGCCGACCAGGCCCTAGCGGCCTTGGCCCCGGCCAAGGGCTTGCAAGTCTTTCCCGCCGAACTCGACTTCGGCAGCGTCCCCGCGGGCAGCAGCGGCCACGCCTCGCTTTGGATCGTGAATACCGACTCAGTCGTTCATGAGCTCGAGGCCGTCAAACCCTCCTGTGGCTGTGTGTCACTAAAGGATTTCAGCGGAACGCAGGTTTTGCCCGGAACGGCTATCGAGGTTCCCTTGGCGATGGAGGCTTCCACCGAAGCGGGCGCCCGCAAAACGAAAACAGTGCTCGTTGCTGTGCGGGGGCAAGCCCCCCTCAAAGTTCCCATACACATTCACTCGCTCGATTCCGATGCGGGTGAACCATCCAACTGATTGAGTCCGGGATCCCACCCACCCCGTCCGCAATCACAACGATTCGCGCTTGGCTCTATAGCTAAGTGACTCCACTTCCCACTCCCCTTCAAAAGTAGCCATTCGAATTGAATTTCGAACGGTTTGAGGTGGGAGGACTGTCCGCTACCCATGCACACATCTTCGAGAAGCCGGCGCGTTGTTCGCAAAGGCCTGCTCACTTCCAACGCACAAGAAATGCCCCTGGAGCCAAGCTAGCCCTAGTTTCGCTTCGATTTCCATCGCAGCTCGAATCCTCGCGCCGCGACTAAGCAACTCCGGTCGAATGCTTATTCGGCCCTTCCAAAAACTTCCACACACTCGGAGGTCTAGAGATGATCCGTACCTACAGAAAACCATTGGCCATTGTTTCCGCGCTCCTGTTCTGCTTCACAACGGGCTTTCAAAGCCCACGACAGAACTCAACCCAAGCCGCGGACGACAATGCTGAAGCGCTGGCATTGTTGGCCTTCCCCAGCGCCTTCGAACTCGGAGAGCGCGAAGTCGATTCCAAGACAGAACTATCCCTTTGGGTTGCCAACGACGGCGACGGGGAAATTCGCGTGCTCGAAGCTAAGGGCAGCTGCGGTTGCGTAAAGCTGACGGACTTTCGCGCGACAACCCTAAAGCCCGGCTTTGCCTCTGAACTCCGCCTGAGCATTCACGCGCCCAAAATCGCCGGTGAATCCAAATCCACCCAACTGACCCTAATTCTGGACAACGACCGGCGCTTGGTTGTTCCGATTAAGCTTCAATCCGTCGAAAAGAGGGCAAACGCAATGGAAAGCCAAGAACGAGCCACATTGGCTGCCGCGCCTCCCAATTCAGAACACGCAATCCAAAGCATGCTCCCACGTTTGGATGTCGGCTCCCTACGACCGGCTCAATCCGCCGAAACAGCGTTGTGGTTGGTGAACAAGAGCAATCGTGCCGCCCTGATTGAAGACGTCGTGCCCAGTTGCGGCTGCATGCGCCTGCACAACTTTGAGGCCACAAGCTTGGCGCCGGGTCAATTCCTTGCGGTCCCCCTGCGAGTTCAGGGGTCCACTCGATCCAGTGGCCAAGCCGTCAAGCACATCAAAGTACTCACTGCGGGCGAGCGCCCATTCGATGTTCCCGTGCACCTCAACACTATCGAAACCGATGCTTGAGTTGGCGGGGTAATTGCGATCGGGGAATCGACGGCCGGTGTTGATTCCCCGATCCACTGCTTGGCAATACCGTGCCCGCACGAACGGTACTTACCAAAACGGTAATTGCCAAATCCGGGAGGCGGGATTCGCGCTCAAGCTCGCTTCGCAACATGCCTGCGAGCCCCTTGAAAAGATCGCGCTACTCGACGTAGCCCAAATCGCGCAATTCCTGCTCGAGTTTGCCTTCGATTACGATGCTCTCCTGCGGGATGGCCGTGGGCATCAGGGCCTGGCGCCAATCATCGCATTCGCTATCGAATTGCAAGGCCATCGCGCTTCCCTGCTCGGACTGGGTGAGGTCTTGCGCTTCGTTCAAATCGCGCTCGAGATTGAAAAGCATCCGCTGCCGACCGTTTTCGGTATCGCGCGAGATCAGCTTCATTCCGCCGCGCCGAAAACTCCAAATACTCTCCCACGTACATTCGGTGAGGAGTTCGTGATCGCGGTCGATGGCCTGGCCCTCCATGAATGGGCGCAGACTTTGACCCGGAAGCTCCCCGGGAAGCGGAATCTCCAAGTAGTCGAGGATCGTGGGAACCACATCCACTTGACTGGTGGGTTGAGCAACCGACTCGAGGCCCGTGGAACCGCCCGGCTGCAGAATCAACAACGGTATTCGAATCAAGTCTTCGAAGGCTTCCGTCCCATGGGTCCAAAGATCGTGCTCGCCGAAATACTCACCGTGATCGGCGGTGATCATGACCAAGGTGTTGTCGAGCAAGTCGCGCGACTCAAACTCTTCCAATAGCTCAACGACGCGATCAACGACATCCGCCACCTCACCGTCGTAGCGATCGATCATGCGCTCATTCTCGGCGGGCTTGATCGGGCGCTTGCCCTGCGGCCAAAGCAAATCACGCCCCTTGAAGGGACGCTCGAACATTTCGAGGTACTCGCGCGGCGGGTTGTACGGCGTGTGCGGATCGTTGTAATGAACGTACAGAAAGAAGCGCCGATCGGCGGCCTCTTCGAGGAAGGACAGCGCGTAGCGATTGAGATTGCTCGATTCGCGCACCGTTCGCGTTCCCTGTCGCAGAACTTCGCCCAAGGTCGTGCCACCCAACGGGTGGTAGGGTCGCGTCGGATCACCGGAGCTAAAGTGTGCACCCTGATCCAAATTGAAGGCTCCGCTCGCATTCACGTTTGCCGCGCAATAGCCGGTTGCAATTCCCCGCCCGGCCAAGCGCTCGGGCAAAGTCACGGCTGCATCGGGAAGAATGTGCATCGTGTCATGGGCACCGTGCGTAGTTGGAAATACACCCGTAATGATCGAAGCGGTCGCCGGCTTGGTCCAATTGGCCGCTGCGATGTTTTCCTCAAAGACCGTAAAGCCAAAGCGATCCAAGGCGTGACTTGTCGGTCGATCGTAGCCGTACTGAGTCAAGTGATCGCGGCGCAACGTGTCAATCGTGATCAAGAGCACGTTGTGCGGCGCCGCATCCAAAGGTCCCCAATCGCCGAGGTCCACTTGATAGAGGTTGCCGATGCGCAACGGAGTCCAAATCAGGCTGAATAGAAGCAGCCCGGCGGCCAGTCCGGTTGCAAGTCGCGACTTCGTCCAATCGCCGAGGAGCTTCGCCTTGGCCAGGCATAGGCCCAATAGCAGCACGCCTGCGCCACAAACTCCGGCCGCCTTGCCAAGAACAATCAAATGGCTTGTGGAACCCCATGGATCGTTGCGCAAGCCGGCCAGGTACTCGCGGAAAAACCACACGAAAATCCCGCAAAAAACCGCGCACAAACCGGCACCCCATGCAGGGGCCTTGCTTCGCAAGCGTGGAAAAACCGCCAATGCCGCTGCAGCCAAGAGCGTCCCCAACGCGCCGAAAACGACGTGCGCTGTCAATTGCGCTAAGAATTCGCCTTCACTGTGATGGAACGCGATTTCGATCGAGCCGAAGAGGACGCCCACCAACACTCCGAGTACCAACACACGCATGATTCGGATCCTAGCCGGTGAAAGGATTCAGATGGCGGTAGAAATCAGGCAAGTGCGCCCAAGATCAACGGGACAGGCCTAGGCGAAGAAAGCCCGCAGAGCTTGGATCATGTAGCCGGGGTCTTGCGAGCCGCAAAACTCGCGCACCGAATGCATGGCCAGCTGAGCGCAACCCACATCCACGACCTTCATGCCCAAGTTCGCCGCCGTAATCGGTCCGATGGTCGATCCGCAAGCCAGATCCGTTCGATTGACCCACTTCTGAAAGGGCACGCCGGCAGCTTCGCACGCCAACTGGAATAGCGCTTCCGTCTCCGACTCGCTGGCGTAGCGCAGGTTGGTGTTGATCTTGATCACAGGACCCGCGTTCATCTTCAAGATGTGATCGGGCTCGTGTTTCTCGACATAATTCGGGTGCGTAGCGTGGGCCATATCCGCCGAGGCGCAAAGCGAGGCTGTGATCGCGCGGTGGTAATCCTCACGGCTGCCGCCGCGAAGGAGCACAATGCGCTCCAAGACATCGCGCAAGATCGGTCCGCCCGCGCCTCCGCGCGAACTACTGCCCACTTCTTCGTGATCGAATAAGCAAACCACGGGCGTAAATTGCTGCTCACTCGAATCGCTCGGTCCGTCGATCAATGCGCGCAGTCCCGTGTAACTCGAGCACAGATTGTCGAGTCGCGGAGCCGAGAGAAACTCCTCATCTACTCCGCTCAATGCGCAAGGCATCGTGTCGTGGCACATCGCATCCCAACTGGCGATGTCCCGCGCGGGAACACCGAGTTCGGAACCGAGCCAATCGGTGAAGCCTTTTTCGCTGCCGTCCGCAAGACCCCAGATGGGGGCCATGTGGCGCTGGGGATTCAGCTTGAGCCCCTTCTCATTAATGTCGCGGTGAAGATGGATCGCCAACTGGGGCACGCGCAGGATCGGACGCCCGATGCAAAACAGACGTTCCTCCAATCCACCCGGCGCGCTCCCGTTGCGCAGCTGTACGCGCCCCGAAAGCCCCAGGTCACGGTCGAGCCAGGAATTGAGCAACACACCGCCATAGATCTCAACGCCCAGCTGTTTGTAGCCGGCCCGGCCCGTGTCGGGGCGCGGTTTGATCCTCAGATTCGGGCTGTCGGTGTGGGCGCCGACCACGCGAAAGCCGCGCTCGGCGGAGCAACCCGGCTGCTCGGACCAGGCGACCAGGGAGCCGCCGCGCACGACGTAGCGCTTGCCCCCGCCACTCCACGTCTCGGCCTCGCCCAATTGGCTGAACCCGGCCTCCGTCAGCATGCGGACGGCCGCTTCGACGGCATGGTAGGGCGAAGGGGCCGAATCGATGAACTCGCCCAAGCTGCGGGCGTCGCTTTTCAGATCAGAAGTCATGATGGGGAGAGCCTAGCGAATCCACCAACGATCGGGAGCCCGGCGGCGTGAAGGAATGCGGAGGCACAAAATGACCGCAAACAGCACACCGATCCGTCCCGAAGATTTGCTCAGCCACCTCACGTGGCTCAAGAACCTCGCGAGCGTTCTCGTACGCGACCCGAGCCGTGCCGATGACTTGGCCCAGGACACGCTCCTCTCGGCCATGCGCACGCCGCCGGATGCGAACCGGCCCCTGCGACCGTGGCTGAGCCGTGTTCTCAGCAACCGCTGGCGCGACATCCAAAGGGGCGAAAGCAACCGGAACAAGCGCGAGGAGAAAGGGGCCTCGCCGGAGTTCCACGAACAATCCCCGGCGGCCCTGGCCCACGAAGTGGACCTCGGCCGCACCCTCGCCGATTGCGTGCTCGCCCTGCCAACCGAACTCCGCGAAACCGTGCTCGAGCGCTTCTACGCCGGACACAGCTCCGCTGAGATCGCACGGCGCTGCAACATTCCCTCCGCAACGGTTCGCTGGCGCCTGTCGCGGGCACTGGAAGACCTGCGGCGCCAATTGGATTCGCTCCACGCCGGCGACCGCAAGCAGTGGTGCTTGGCTTTCGCGCCGCTAGCACACAAAGCGCCGGCATTGGGCGTGGGCGGCGCAGCTGGAACGGGAGCGAGCGCCTCACTTGCAACCTGGGCGATGTGGTCCACCGCTGTTGCCGCGATCATGTTGACGACACTCAGCGTGATTCAAATTTTTGGTGAGCCGGAGGTCAAAACGATCGCATTGGATGAAGCCCATCAACTTGCGGGCGCTGAGGCAAGTCATGAACTCGCAGAAGACTTGCCCAGCTTCAAAGTGACCGCCCCCGAGCAAGCAAGCGATCCCGCAAGACAGTCCATTGCCGCAAGTAAAGCTTCGGACCCGGCCCTAGGCTCCACGGGCCTCGTGCAAAACCTGCTAAGTCAAGTGGCGCCTTCCAATCCCTTGACGACCTTCTCCGTTCGCTTCCTGCATCCGAGCGGCAATCCGCTGAAGGGCGTCAACATGGTCGCCACTAGCCGCGGGCGATCCATGCGCTGGGAGAGCGACCAAGACGGACGCATCTATGTAGAGAGCAATCGGTTGGACCGCCAAATTGAGGCGAGTCTCCACGCAACAAGCGGCGACTTGCTTTGGACTCGCACAATTGAACTGGACATGGGAGACGCGATTGAGCTCGGGGATGTGACCCTTGTGCAGGGCTGCAGAATTTCGGGACTTGCTATTGATGCAGATGGCCGAGCTTTGGTCGACTCACTCGTTGTTGCGGCGGACGGAAGCATAAGCGAGAAGCCCATCATCAATCGCCTCCGCGGACCGAGCAACAAATCCATTCAAACAACTACGGACGAGGAGGGCCGCTTCAGTTTTTTGCTCCTCCCCGATGGGCTCGCGCACATTTGGGTGCAATCACCTTCGGGGTGGGATCACAGCGAACAGTTGTGGTTGAAGAGCGGCGAACAGTTCTTGCGACTGCAAGCCCCGAAACCTCAGGAGCAATCCTGGCTGGGTGTACTCGTGCTCGGGCCTAATGGTGAGCCCGAGCCCAATGCCAGCCTGCACTACCGAGCCGGCTTCGCCGAGAACTGGATAACCGCTGACGAAAATGGCTATGCGCCCATTGGGGACGTCGCTGCAAACATGAGTTTGGACTTGCTGAAAGTCAGCGACTCTTCATCCAGGCTTACTGTAGTTGTTTTGCGCAATGCTTCAGGGGGGCAGAGTCATCCGAATGGCTTGTTGCCCGAAAGCGAGTCCATTCCAGATCACACAATTGTAGTTCAACTACCAAAACCCGCGCAGCAGGAGATACGCGTTCAAAATCCGGAGGGCAACCCGATAGAGTTGTTCGGAGTCAAGACCATCGAAGCAGGCGTCGCGCAAGGGTTCCGAGGATCTAATCCGAGACTCCCCATTCAAGTGCATCATCAGGACGGCTACGCGACCCCACGCGTAATTCATTCCTCGTTTGAAATTTTGGTCTATTCGAATGGGTTCCTACCGTATCGCTCGCCCGTTCTTACCCAAACCCATGCCGCAGCGATGGAAATCACGCTGCAACCCGCCAAGCCCCTGCGCGTCCGAGTGATTGCCGATGGAAGGCCCGCAGCAAAAGCCAAAGCTTCGCTTTACGAGCTTGTGGAGCCCAATCAATTGCTATTGTTCGAGGGCTGCCCTTCTCGAGTCATAATGAACTCCGTTTGTGAATCTGAAGCCGATACCGAAGGTTTGATTGAATTGTTTCCACCCAAAGCCGGCCGTTACTCCCTATATGTGGAGCATACGGATTGGGCCAATCAGGAAGTGGGACCCATTCAATTCAATGCGGCACAAGACTCGAGCCTAATCGAAGTTGAACTCATGCGGCCCGGCAGCCTGCGCGGACGTGTCATGGAAGACATTGGGAAAGGTCGCGCAGGAATCTCCCTGCTTGCAACCAATGGCGGTCCGGACATCCAATCGACAACATCAAGTCATGAGGGCGAATTCCATTTCGAACAGCTCGAACCCGGACCTTGGTATGTCTTCCCCGTATTGGATGACTCCAATAAGAACACGATCCACATGGTTGAGTTGAAGCAACCTTGGAAACCGCGCAGCAACGTGGAACTGCGAGCGAGCGAAGAATCCTACGTAGAGGTTCTATTGAAGAACGAGATTGATGCGACACTCGAAGGACGCTTGGAGATCACAGGTCAGCAGAATGAACTTTCGCATTGGACGGTGAGCCTGAACCCGTCGCGCACGGGCCAGCCGTACAAATCATCGCGATGCTGGGACACAAAAGTCATGGGCGACGGCTCTTTCCGCTTCGAAGCCCCTGCGGGTGAATATGCCCTGAGATTCAGCCGTGGGCCGATCAACGACCCTCAGATTATGTTGTTCACTAAATTGGAACTTCAGGTGGGCCTCAACCAATGGGAGACCAAGCTTCAAAGTGCCACGCTCAGTGGTCGGCTCGATGCCGGTCAGCATGTCTCCGAGAGTTGGTATCAGTTCAATGCGGACCTGGGCAACAATCTGAGTGCATTCGCGTCTTTGAAGCCCAATCTGAACGGTGAGTTCGAGCTGCCGTTCGTCCCCGCGGGCCTGTGCCGAATTTCGCACTGGATTTCGGCGCAAGGGGGACCCGGCGAACTGGCGCGATTCCATGTCCTGCCAGGAGAAGACGCCTGGATCGCACCCTAGAGCGGAAAGCGGGACTCGGCGTGAGCGGCCCATGGACGTCTTCATCAACCGGGCCCTAGCTAGGCGCCGCAGCTTGCCAATCGAGGCGTTTTTTACCTCACACCCTCTTTTATGGGGCGCGACAAGCCGCGGCACCTGTTTGCCAGTTCTCTGTTCTTTGTGCGCGCTGAGCGCTTTCGGGCCGGTGCCGACCCCGTTGGCTCAAGGCATACCCACGGCCGCGCAAGCAGCATCCTTCGGCCGGCTTCCCAGCCCAGGTAAAGAGCAAGTCCTTAATCAGGAGCCAGCGCCGATTGGTCGCTATGCTTAGCCCTCCTATTGCCCATCAGGAGGTCACGTGCCCAGCAACAAACGCTATCGAGAACTCACACCTCTCAGTGTGATCCTGGCCATTTTTGTCGGCGCCGTCCTCAATATGGGGATTTGCTACGCCAGCCTGCAAATCGGGTTCAGCATCGTCGGCTCGACCGTCGCAGCTGTACTCGGCTTCGGCATCTTGCGCGGCATTCTTCGGCGCGGATCCATTTTGGAAGTCAACATCTTCCAAACGGTTGCCTCGGGAGTGAACACCGTGAACTCGGGAGTCACCTTCACGGTGCCGGTTCTGTTCCTCTTGGGCCTGGAAGGGGATATCAATTATCCAGCCATGATCCTGGCCACCATGGGCGGCTCGATTCTGGGCGTGGTGATGATCATTCCCCTGCGCAAGCAGATCATCGACTTCGAGCGCCTGCGCTTCCCCGAAGGGGTTGCGACCGCCACGATCCTGAAGTCACCCGGCGCCGGCGTTCAAAAAGCCCGCTTGCTGGGCATCAGCATTTTGGTCTCGGCCCTGGTTATGACGCTGACCAAAATAGATGCGCCCTGGGACGCTACCCAAACAATCCTGCCCTCGTACTTGGCAGCGGGAGAATTCCTCGGCTTACCCGCCGGATTCAGGTTCGTGTTTGCTTTAAGCCTGCTCAGCTTGGGCGCGGGCTACCTTGCCGGAAGACACGGCCTGGTCATTTTGTACGGCACGCTGTTGAACTTCTGGGTTTTGATTCCCGTTTGCCTCGGCCTGGGTTGGGTTCCCAGCGAATTTGTGGGCACAACGGCATTCAACCTCGACTACTCAATCGCGGATGAGTTTGCCGGAAAGTTCAACCTATTCAGTTCCAAGAACATCGGCATCGGCATGATTCTGGGCGGAGCTGTGGCCGGTGTGCTGGTCGCCATGCCGGCACTAAAAGCCGCAATCGCCAGCTTGCGCGGAACCCCGGAACACGGCGAGCGCGAGGAAGTCTCCTTCAAGGTGCTCTCCACCGGCCTCATTGTTGGAGGCTTGCTGCTCTTCTTCGCAGCTAAGTTATCCGGGGGCGAATTCGTGTCCTGGGGCCAGGCGGGATTGGTCGCGGTCGTCGGCGGCGCCTGGCTGTGGCTTGCGGGTTTGGTCGTTGCGCAAACGACGGGTCGCACGGACTGGTCGCCCCTATCGGGACTGGCCTTGATCGCGATTGCGATTTTGATGGGCATCCTGGGAACCAGTGACGAGTACATCATTCCGGCCGTGACCATCGGAGCCGCCATCTGCGTGGCCACTTCCATGTGTGCGGACATGATGGCTGACTTGAAAACGGGATACCTGGTAGGAAGCAAGCCCATCAAGCAACAAATTGCACAATTGACGACGTGTTGGATCGGTCCGCCGATCGCACTGATTACAGTCATTGTGCTCTGGAAAGCTTACGCCTTCGGTCCCGAGCAAGCGGCAGAACTAGCCAACCGCGCAGCCGAAGCGGGCCCCGAAGCCTTGGCCGCATTTGTGGAAGCCGGCGGTAGCGAAACAAGCCTCCCGTCTGGAATCCCGCAATTGAAAGCCCCCCAGGCCGGCTCCCTGCAAAGCGCCATTGACATCGTTCAATCCGGCGACGTTCCGCTTGGCAAATACCTGACCGGCGCGGCCCTTGGCTTAGTCGTATCGCTATTGGTTTCGCCCGGGCTGGGGGTGATGATCGGACTTTCCCTTTACCTGCCCTTCGAATACATGATCGTGTTCGGAATCGGCGGAATCCTCAGCATCATAAGTGCGCGCATGCGAGGCACCCGCTGGGTTGAAGACAAGGGCGTCCCCATTGCCGCGGGATTAATTGTCGGCGACGGCATGGTCGGAATCGTGCATGCATTGATTCAAGTACTTGGCTCATTCTTCGGCGGAGGTGCAGCATGAAAGCCCTATTGCCCAATATTTTGATGACCGTCGGCTTTTGCTTGGGAACCGTGGGTGCGGCCGGCTTTCATTCACCCGCACTGTCCGCCTCCAGCTTGGAAGATGCAACCGCCTCAACGGAAAGCTTGGCTTGGCCGCTCTTGCTGGTTGGCTTTGCTTTGCTCTTTGCGGGCTTCACGCTAAGTCGCGTGGTCGTGGACAAGCTCAAGAGTGCCGAAGACGCCCATGGTGGCGCATTGGATCTCTTGAGAGCCAAGCTACCGGTCATTCTTGGACATGTCGTCAGCATCGATGAGTCCAAGGAGACCCTGTCAGACCAAGAGTTGCTCGACCGTATCGACGACATACTCACAGGTGATTTCCTCTTGGTCGCATCGCGCAACGACGAGCTCACCAAGGAAATGGGCTTTGAAAACTTTGCGCGCGTGTGGGAGGGAGTTGCCGTGGCGGAACGTCTGCTCAACCGCACGTGGAGCATGACCGCCGACGGGCACAAGCAGCTTGGGATCCTCGAATTGCCCAAAGCGCGCATGAACCTCGAATCCTCCGTGCAAGCGTTGGATTCGATCTAGCAGTCAGCGTCTATCACCGATTAGCCACCGCAGCCGCCCGAGCTCATTCAGGTGGCCGGCTCGCACATCGGAATCGGCTCTTCCTTCGAAGCTGATTCATAGCTTTCCAGCAGCTCGAATGTGGAGTGAGCTACCCCGCGTCACTATTGCGCGGATTCCTCAATCGTCCAAAGGCGGCCACCCTCAAGGTCTCGCACACTTTGGCTGATGCCGCTCGCGGGCCAGTAGATCTCAAGCTCTTCAACCTCGTCGGACTCGCCCAATCCGATGTGCAATCGTGAAGGTCCAGCGCCCTGGCTGCTGCGAGCGCCGACTGTTCGATAAATCTCGCGCACGCTTCCATCTTGCGCACGCAGGCGAAGCTTTAGGCGCGCACCGATTGCACAGCGATTGGACTTCGTTCCTATCAACTTGATCTTGATCCAGTTGTGCTCGGGAAAGCCCGGGTTTGCGAACAATGCGTCGCCGAAGGCATCCACCGAGAAAGCGCCACCCACCTGCAAAAAGATGTCCTGATCGCCGTCTTCGTCCCAATCCGCAAAAACGACCGAGTTACCCTTTTGCAAGTGCCCGAAGCCGCCGCTGGTCGTCACGTCCGCAAAGCGCTCACCACCTTGATTGCGATACATCACATTGGGCATCAAGGCGTCGTAGCCCGGATAGCCTGTAGCCAAGTAAACGTCGAGCCAACCGTCGTTGTCCAAATCTCCGAAGCTACCGCCTGGGGACACAACCGTGCGCGTCATGCCTCCACTCTTGCCGATCTGCGCAAATGAACCTCTGCCGTCGCCCCTGTAAATAGTTGACGCTTCCGCGATCGATTCGGGCTCACGCCCCAAAAACTCGCGGGCGACAATGGTCACATCCGTCCAATAGGAAGAAACGAACAGATCCAAATTTCCATCGTGGTTGTAGTCAAAGAACCACGTGTCGAAACTGCGGATCGGCTCTGTGAGTTCACGCTCTTCGGCGACGTCTTCGAACTTGCGCTGACCTCGATTCATGAACAAGCGGTTCTTCTCCATGAAATTGGAGACGTACAAGTCCGCCAGCCCGTCCCCATCCACATCACCGAAGGCGCAGCCCTTCGCATTGCGCGCGTTCAACACACCCGCCGCTTCCGCAATGTCATGGAAGCGCCCTCCGCCGTCGTTTGCGAAAAGCTGTGAGCGCGAAGCCTGCTGGGCAGTCGGTTCCGTGGCGGCATAGAGGTCCAACAGACCGTCGTTGTCAATGTCGGCCCAGGCCGCAGATTGGCAAGGCTGATCCAAGCCTTCGCCAGCCACTCCCGCCCAATAGCTGACGTCTGCAAAGCGTCCTGCGCCCATGTTTTGCAGCAGGGAGTTTGGGTGTTTGCCCAATTCCCCCCACCAAGCACCGCGCGCAACGAACAGATCCATGTCTCCGTCGTTGTCATAGTCCGCGGGGACCAAATTGACTCCGCCCAGGATTCCTTCCAATCCGGCTTCGCGCGTGAACTTCTCAAATCCGCCCTGGCCCGTGTTGCGCAGGAAACTGATCGGGACACGCGAATCCCATTCGCACGTGAGAATGTCGAGCAGACCGTCCCCGTCAAAGTCTTCGATAG
>JAJDES010000115.1 GCA_029259675.1 Planctomycetota bacterium | reverse complement strand
TCGCTTGTAGGCCGTGGTATTCGAGTTGGCCAGATTGTTGGCCACCTGATCCAATCGCCGGGAGGCCAAGTCCATGGCCGCAATCCCGCTATATAGTCCTTGGCTCATGCCCCCCGTTACGCAATTGGGATGCCAAGTGTCCCAACCACCGAAAAGCGGCCCTTGGAGCTCGTGAGGGCCGAGTATTTGTCCCTTACCTCGCCAACGAGGAAAGACTGCTCTGCCCTGCGTTCCGAGCCGGGAAAGCTTTTCCAAGTGTCATTTGCGCACCGGCACAGCCTGCTCGCAACCCGGCCCGGACCCTCTATTCGCATTCCCGCTAGCTTTCCATGCGTGAACGACAACCCGCGTACCACGCGCAATGGGAAAGGCGCCCACATCGCAACCAAATGGAAGCGGGCGCCCTCCCCGGATTGGTGCCGAGGGAGAACGCCCGATAGGTAACCCACAGGGGGCCGGGGAGTCGGAGTGGTTCAAGCCGCTCGAGGTTTCAAGCGGCGATCAGGGTTAGACCAGGTTGACCACTTCCTGCAATAGTTCATCGGTAATGCTGATCACCCGCGCATTAGCTTGGAATCCGCGCTGGGCTTGGATCATGTTCACGAATTCCTCAGCAGTATCCACATTGGATTGCTCCAACGCGCCACCGGAAATTTCGCCGGCTCCACCGGAGATTCCCGAGCCGATAATTTGAGTGCCGCTGTTGGCTGTTGCCTGCCAATAACTATCGCCAAACTCATTCAAACCCTTTTCGTTCACGAAGGTGGCAACTCCGAAGTTGCCGAGGGTTTGCAGCTCGCCGTTGGTGTAGAAGCCTTGGATTTCTCCGTCTGACGCAACTTGGATGCTCGACAATACTCCAGCTCCATAGCCGTCTTGGCCGGTGGCAAGAATGTTTGCGCTGGCCCCGAATTGCGTGGCTCCGCTGAATTGACCGGGAGTTCCGAAATCGACGCTGATGGACTGAACGGCCTGACCTGCAAACTGAATGTCGACGCTGCCCGAGCTGGGTGTGGCCAAGGAGCCATTCGCATTGAATGTAATCCCCGTAACGTCTCCATTGACGATAGTGCCCTGGCCGGGAGGCAAGCTGGTGGCCATATTCCATGTTCCGTCCGCTTGGCGCTCGTAGGTGAACGTCAACAGGTGTCCCGAGCCCGCCGCATCGAAGACCTCTATTGAAGTCGTCGAAGTATCCGGACCCGCGCCCTCGGTGGTGACTCCCATGGAATGTTGAGCCCAGTCCGTTGAACCGCCCAAGCTGTTCGAGTCCAGGATGGCAATCGAGAGCTCGGATTCGCCCGTTTGAGAAGCGGTCAAGGCAATTTGGCCGGTGGTTGCGTTGAAGGCGGCAGTGGCCCCCGAAAACTGACTGTCGATGAAGGAAACGAAATCTCCCAGGGTGGTGCCGTCCACTCCATACTCGAAGGATGCTTGAATCGGCGTGCCGTCAAAATCGGTTCCGCTGACATCGATGAAGTCGTTCAACTGGTAGTCGGACAAATTGGCCGTCAAATCGTTCAGGTCGGTGGTCAAGCCCGCCGGCGTCTCCGTGCCCGACACCAGGCTGCTGTTCTATCCGAGAACGCCCGCCAGGTTGGTGGCTCCCGGGCCCGGGTTGACCTTGATCGTCGATCCGGTACCAACGCGGTCGCTGGTCAATTGAATCGCGCCGGCATTGTTCACCGCGGTGATGTGATCGAGCTGATTGATGGCCGTAACGACGTCGTCGGCCGTAACGGAACCGGTAGTGCTGGTAACCGAAACGCTTTGGGGTGCTCCGCCGTTTACGACAAGCTCCATGGTCCAGGTCTGTCCACTGGGAATGATGAAGGGCTCTCCTGCGGAACCATCAAGTTGAGCCGCAGTGCCCTCCGCAAAAGCGGATGAGGTGGTCAGAATTTCTGCCAGCGGGCCGGTTACTTCGGCCGGCAAGTTCCCGGCGAAATCCACGCTGGTTGAAGCGCTGGGCGGAACAACGGCATCCAAATCGATTTGGAACGGGCTGCCGCTGCTGTTCAATACGTTGTAGCCGGTGCGCAGGTCGACCATGTTGTTATTGGAATCAAGCCCAAAGGTTCCAACGCGTGTAAATAGGTTCTGCACCCCGTCGTTTACCGCAAAGAAGCCGTTGCCCTGTAGCGCCAAGTCGAAAGTTCGACCTGTCAAATTCAACGGGCCCTGGCCCATGTCGCGATCAATGTGACCGATGCTGGAGCCCAGGCCGACCTGTGAGGGGTTGGTGCCTCCATTGGTTCCGGTGGGAGCCGTCGCGGGCCGCAAAGTACGGCTGAACAGCTCTGAGAAGAGCGTCCTGGAGCCCTTGAATCCCGGCGTACTCGAGTTCGCCAAGTTGTTGCCGATTACGTCGATCCAGCTCTGATGCGAGCGTAAGCCGGAGAGTCCGGAGATCAGTGAACTTGCCATTCGCTTGTGTTCCTTGTTCGGCCGTTGCCGTTGCGTGATTGATTCGTAGCTTCAGCCCGATTGGGCTCAATTCTGTCGTTCGCTCGCAATCGAGTAGGTCTCAATCACAAGCCGATAATGATCCGTCCGGAAACCACGTCGCCGGCTGGGCTTTGTCCTTGCCGCGCGCTAGGCGCTTTGCTCGGCGAGCTCTTCTTCACTGCCCTCATCGGCCCCATCGGGAACGGCAACGGGGGCCTTCTCACCAAGTACTTCGGTGATATTTGCAAGCGGGACGTCCTTGCCTGCGATGTTCAACACCGCAAGTCCGTCGGAAACCTTCACAGAACTAACTTGTCCGGAAAGCACCGCGTCCTGCTCGAAGTCGTAGTAATTGACTTCTTTGCCGATTAGCTCACTGCTTTGGGTCAATTGCGACATAAGCGCATTCGACTGCTGCAAGTAAACCATGCCCAGAATGTTCTCGTTGAGCTCTTCCATCTGCTCAAGCGAAGAGAAATTGGCCAGTTGCGCCACAAACTCTTCATTTGACTGCGGATTGAGCGGATCCTGGTTGCGCAACTGCTGAACCAAAAGGGTCATGAAGTCTTCCTTACCAGGATCTTCACCTTGAACTTTGGTCGTGCTGGCGTTGCTGATGTCCGACGAGAAAATACCGTTGATGTCCATGTTTATTGAAGAGTCAGGCGTAAGTGTCAAAAGTCCCATCAGCAATGCGCGGTGCAGCCGGCTCAGGAAGAACGGATTCTTCCTGAGACCGGCCACCCACTTCGCTGAGGGGGGGATGAATCTTTGTTTGCGAAGCAAACCGAGCGCGGCCGTCATCGGCTCCGCTCTGTTCGAAATCGAATTTCAGATCGGGCGCTTCAAAACCTTCGCGTCCCAAGGCGGCGCGCAACTCGGGTGCGTGCTGCTCGAGCATCTCCAAAGTTTCTTTGGAGTCCGCGCGAACGACGCCGGACAGCCGACCGCTTCGAATGGTTAGCTTCACTGTCAAGCGGCCAAGTTCAGCGGGAACCAACTGCATGGTTACCTGCCGCATACCCGGAGTGAGCTGCAATCGAATCTGGCGCAAGATGGAAGCCACGCGCTCCGCCTCAGCATCGGGAAGCGGGGGCGGAGGCGCCGAAGCAGCTTGCGCTTGCCCTGCGCCCGCGCCCTGACGTCCGGTCGGGGCTTGATTCGTTACAGAGCCCAAGGCCTGAACATTGCGATTGGTTGTGGCGCTCGCCGTCTGTGCAAGTGCCGGGGTCAGCGGCCCTTTCAACTCAATTGGGGGAGCCGTAGGAAGTTCCACAAGCCCGGATTGAGTCGGGAGCGTATTGGATCCCGGCTCAGGATGAGGCGCACCTGAACTGGCTTGGGCAAGCCCGCCGTCAATCAGCGGAATGGGGACCGGCGGCGCGATGCTTGTGAGCGATTCTGAGCCAACTTCGAAGGCGGAATCTGCGTCTTCCGGGGTGTTCTGAAAATTTTGCTCCCCAAGACTCTGGTTTGCGGCCGCAGAGCGTCGCTTTTTATGCAACTCGCGTCGACTATTCGCCACTTCACGGGTGGAATCGGAGCCTTCGTCGGCGCCCTCACTGGGGTCCGAGTGCGACTTTCCTTCTTTTGGGCTCCGTCCGGGGCTGGTGGCCTCCTTAGCCTGATCCAAATCCTCTAGTCGACGCTTGAAAAAGCCCTGTAAGAGGTCCTGAGAGGCTGGAGGTGTGGATGATCGCTCCGTGCCGAGCGACCATCCACCCAACTCCAAAGGAGAGAGACTTCGAGTACTCTCCATGATGGGCTCCGTATCGCAAGCTCGATGCCAAGTGCGCGACAATCCCCTAAAGCACTACATATAAACAACCTAGCTACGATACCCGCAATTGGCGCGGTTGCTGACCCGAGAACAGAGTGCCCCAATCAGGTGGAAATCTAGGGAACAGTATGGAATCACTTTCCGCCTCATTGTTGTTCAACCCGGGTACCGCGATGCATTTCGGCTATGAATAAATTTCCACGCCTTCAATTTTGCACCGGAACAAGCCGGGCGGACAGGCTCCAAGTATAGTTTCGTGGCAAGAGCGTCCTTTGGCCGCCCAGTGACGAGCGCAAGACTCGATCGTCCAGGTGGG
>JAJDES010000114.1 GCA_029259675.1 Planctomycetota bacterium | reverse complement strand
TGCACCTAAGGGGCTTGGGCAGGACGCGCGTCGGTTGGCCGGGCCCGTTGGCAACCAAATCGGGACACCTCAGGATGCATGCATTCGCGGACCCAGTTGTTAATGGCGTCCTTTTGCAGATCAAACCGATTTTCAAGATGTGGCTCGAAAGTGGCGCTCATGTCGCGTGAGGCTCCCATTCGATAGGGTGGACATGGAATTGGAATTCAGTGCAAGTTGGATTTTGGCGGGTTTCTTTGTCAGCACAGTTGGGTATGGGTTGTTTATCTACGGCAAGAAGCAGACGCGCTTGCCCCAGTTGTTGGCCGGAATCGCTCTGATGATTTATCCGGGTTTTGTTTCGAGTCCAGTCGTGATGCTGGCCATTGGTGGAGCGCTCGTGGGGGGCATGTGGGCCGCCGTGCGCGCAGGCGTCTAGATCCGGGCAAAGAACGGAACAGATCGCCGCACCTCCATTGTGCTCGGCGCTGGGCGCAGCTCTAAGTTGCTCCCCCAGACCGGGAAAAGTCTTTGCGAGCTGGGCGTCTTGGTCTAAATCATGGTGACGCTAGGTCCATGATGCAGACACGACAGAGGGATCATAATCACGATTGCGGCTCGGTGGACCCCACGGGTTTCATTCGCCAAGCCGGGGGCTTCAAATACCCGTATCGAAGGGGCGAGCTTGGCTAAGCCGGAACTTTCGGAACCGAGTGAGGGCTTCTTCGTGCTTGCCAGCGACTACGAAGACCGCTTCATCGCCAAGGGGGCGGGTCTGCGCTGGCATCCCGGCCAGGCATGCCGCAAAAATAATTGTCCCGTATGCGATGCGGATCTAGGCAAGGTTTGGTGGACCCGCGACATCCTGAAGGCACTGGAGCTGGCCGAGTATGGGAGCGAATCGTTGCGCGCGTCCATTTTGCTGCGCGCGGGCCCTGCCGCGGAGAAGCACGAAGAGCAGAAACGTCGTGCGGAGCGGGCGGTGAAAATCAAAAAGCTGGCCATGAATCGCACGCGCGCTGCGAGCCGCGCCGCCGATGCGGACATTGAAGTTCCCAGCCCCCCCGGCTGCGAATATTTGCCCTACCAACGGGCGGCCATTGCCTTTGGGTTGGCGCACCCCAATGTGTTGATTGCCGATGAGATGGGGCTGGGCAAAACGATTGAAGCTCTTGGCGTGATCAACAGCGACCCCAAGGCCTTGCGTGTATTGATCGTGTGCCCCGCCAGTTTGAAGCTCAATTGGGAGCGCGAGTGCACGCGTTGGTTGGTGGAGCGCGGTCCCGTCGGAGTTGCGGGCAAGACGTTCCCCAAAAAGGCCAATGTCGTCATTATCAACTACGACATTCTGGGCAAGTGGAAGAAGGAGCTGAAGGGCAGCTGGGATGTACTTGTGGCCGATGAGTGCCACTTCGTCAAAAACAAGGAGGCCCAGCGTTCCAAAGCTTTGTACGCCATTAAGGCAAGTCGCAAGCTCTTCCTAACGGGCACGCCCATACTCAATCGACCCTTAGAACTTTGGACCATCCTCAGTTCACTTGCGCCGGAAGAATTTGATGATTTTTGGAAATTCGCCAGGCGTTTCTGCAATCCGCTCAAGACCAATTTTGGTTGGGAGTTCCTGGGCGCCACAAATTTGCCTGAGTTGCATGAGCTCTTGAGCGGGACGATCATGGTGCGCCGAACAAAGGCGCAGGTGTTGCCCGACTTGCCCGCCAAGCGGCGCCAGGTGATTGAATTCACGTCTGACAAGTTGAGTTCCCTGATTGCCGGGGAAACGGAGGCTTGGCTGGAGCACAAACGCCGGCTCAAGGAGTTGCGCGCGCTCAAGCGCAAGGGGGCCGGTTCGGGCAAAGATGAGTTGGCTGAAATGCGCGCGGGCATTAATACAGCCTTCGGCGATTTGTCCAAATTGCGCCAGAAAACGGCACTTGCGAAAGTTCCCTTGGTCGTCGAGCACCTGAAAGGTGTGCTTGAGGAAACGCAAAAGGTGGTTGTGTTTGCACACCACCGGGCCGTAATCGGAGAGTTGTACGAAGCCTTCGGTGAGGTTGCCGTAACCCTCACAGGTGAGGATCCGATAGAAGCCCGTCAAGCGGCCGTGGACCGCTTCCAGGAGGACCCGGCATGCCGAATGTTTATCGGATCCATTACCGCTTCCGGTCTGGGCTTGACGCTCACGGCTGCCGCCCATGTGGTCTTCGCCGAACTGGATTGGGTGCCCGCCAATATGACCCAGGCGGAGGATCGAACGCACCGAATCGGGCAGACCGACAGCGTTCTCATTCAGCACTTGGTTCTGCAGGATTCTCTCGATGCACGCATGATCGGCACCCTAGTCGAGAAGCAGCAGATCATGGATCAAGTCGTCGATGGAGCTTCCCCCGACGAGTTGTTCGGAGAAATCCAAGAGTAGTGCTGCTTGATCGGGCCCCGGCGGAGCTGGTGGTGGACCACAGCAAGCGGGCCGGAGAGTGGCAAGGCACTGCTGCACCGAGGAATTCGGTTCCCTGTGCAATACTCGCGCCGGCGTAGTACCTATGAGAAGGCCCGGTTGCTTGATTCAGGAATTCAAGCACCCGGGCCTTTTACGCAAAGTGACAAGCTCAGTTGCTTGCGCCTATTGCGGGCAGGGCGTCCACAGGAGCGGGACGGTCATCGTAGGACCACCCGCTTCGGAGACCGACAACGAACCAGACAAGGGAGCCCACCCCGGACAGGAATACGGTATCGCCCACGATTCGCAGCCAGCGGAAGGTTTCCAGCAGCGGCGACTGTAGGAACTCCGCACTGCGAGCGTGCCAAAGACCAACGTCGACACTCGCAATGGCTTGCAGCACGCCAACCGGCAAAAGGCTCAGCACAACCATCAGTCCCAGGCCGATGTTCATGGCCCAGAAGGAATAGGCGAGCGGGGTTTCACGCCAGGGCCTTTCGCCCGTCAAGCGCCGCAGTACCCACAGCACAAGGCCCAAGGACAGAAGGCCGTAAACTCCGAATAGTGCCGTGTGTGCGTGAACTGCGGTGGTGTTGAGACCTTGCGCGAAGTAGAGCGAAATGGGCGGGTTGATCAGGAAGCCGAACACTCCGGCGCCAACCAAATTCCAAAAGGCCACGCCGACGAAGAAGCGCAGGGGCCAGCGATACCTGCGCATCCAACCCGCGCGCTGCTGCATGCGAATGGTCGTTAGAGCTTCAAACCCGATCAGTACGAGCGGCACGACTTCAAGGGCGCTGAACGTTGCACCAATGGCCGTAATGGAGATGGGTGTCCCGCTGAAGTACAGGTGGTGGAAGGTGCCGGGAATTCCGCCGATCAGGAAGATCGCGGTGGAGGCAATGAAGGCGCGAGTTGCGCTTTGCATGCGAACCAGCCCGAGGGTACTGAACAGGAAGGCCATCACGCCCGTGGCAAACACTTCAAAGAAGCCTTCGACCCAAAGGTGCACCACCAACCAGCGCCAATACTCCGCAACCGCCAAATTGGACCTGGCACCGTAGAGCAGACCGGCTCCGTATAGGAGTCCGATGCAAACCACGGATCCGGAGAAAAGCGCAATGATTTGACGGTTGCCACCTTTGCGCGTGAAGGCCGGGAGAATGGCTCGGATCATTAGGAACAGCCACAGCAACAGTCCGCCGAAGAGGGCTATTTGCCAGAAGCGCCCGAGATCGACGTACTCGTAACCCTGGTGTCCGAACCAAAAACCTGCGTCGAGTCCGAGCATTTGGTGGATGGACAACCACTCGCCGGCGAGGGAGCCGGTGACCACCAGCAACAGGGCACCGAAGAGCACATTGACACCGAGCCTCTGTCCGCGCGG
Organism: Planctomycetota bacterium; assembly: GCA_029259675.1. GTDB lineage: Bacteria > Planctomycetota > UBA1135 > UBA1135 > JAJDES01. Next base: position 9,747 of record JAJDES010000114.1, on the reverse strand, counting down.
TTCGCTACCTCCGATTACGGGTGCCAGGAATAGGCCGGCCCCGAGGAATGCTGTCGCAATCCAGAATACGGCCGTTTGAATGTGCCACGTGCGGGTGACAGCGTAGGGCAGGTATTCAGCTAGCGGGAATCCGTAAAAGGAGTCGCCTTCCACGGTGTAGTGGGCCGTAACAGCTCCCAGTCCTACTTGCACAACAAAAAGTGCAATGACGACGACCATGTACTTGCCCACGGCTCGCATGGACGGCGTCAAGGCGAATTTAGAAAGCGGGTCTTGCTCTGGAGTTGCCGGCGGCTCCTCCTCGCGTTGGGCGGCGTAAAACCAAACCATGCCTCCAACGCCGAGCAGCAGCAGCGCGATGCTCAGGATGGACCAGAGAATATTGTCCGAGGTCGGTTGATTGCCGACAAGTGGATCGTGGGGCCAGTTGTTGGTGTAGGTGTAGCTTTGACCCGGGCGTTCCGTCACGCAGGCCCAACTGGTCCAGAAGAAAAAGTCGCTCAGGCTATCCAGACGCTCCGGGTCTAGAATTGCATCATCGTGAAGTGCGTAGTCCTCGCGCAGGTCGTCCAGCGACGAGTCACCGCCGAACAAAGCCGAGTAGTGGGACCGAACTATTTGACTGGCAAGCGCACGGTCGGCACTTACTTCCAAAGTGCCGCTTTCTGAATCGAGGTGATTGGTGCGCAGTTCCTGCTGCAAGCGCGCTTCGAGGGAGGCGCGGGTAACGGGATCAATCTCTTCCAATGGGCCCAAACCATCCTGTTCGGCCCAGATCCCGAGCAAGGTGGTGGCTTCTCGATGCAGCCAATCTGCCGACCAATCCGGCGCTTGGTAGGCACCGTGTCCCCAAATGGATCCAACCTGCTGGCCGCCAATGCTCTGCCAAACCTGTTGCCCATCCAAGATGCTCTCACGCGTCATGAGCAACTCGCCTGAACTCGTTACAACCCGTTCGGGAATAGGGGGTGCTTGCCTATAAACTTCGCGTCCAAAGAAGCCAAGCAAGGAAAAAGCGCCGGTGATGACGACGACCAAGGCGATCCAAAGTTTCGTGTTGCGTTCCATTGTGCTTGCGATTTGCTTTTTTGAATGCTGCGTGCTTGAGCTGGACAGAAGCTCAGCTTCTTAGGGCCAAGGGGAACAGGACATGGTTTTCGAGGTGAATGTGATGCATCAAATCACTCTCCAACTCGGCCAAGCTGATGTAGAGCGCTTTCCAAGTTCCGCAAGCTTCGGCGGGGGGCAAGAAGTCGTGGGCGAGCTTTCGCAGCCGCTCTAGGTTTTGACCGTGATCGCGGTGCTCCTGCTCCATGACTTGAACCGGAATGGTCGCCATGGCGCCCTGCCCTCCGACAATTAGCGGAAAGAGAACCTGCTCCTCCTTTTGCATGTGATGCTCCAGTTCAACGGCCATGTGTTGCAGGTGCTTGGTTAGGCCAGTCGGGCACGTTGCCTTGTCCGCGTGCACGCGTTCGACCTTTTCGGCCATCTCAATCAAGCGCGGCAATTCGGCTCTGTGGGGCTCATGGAAGTGGTTCAAAATGTGCTGAACCAACTCCGGCAAGGGGCGCTCATCCCAGGCGGTGACTTCGCCCGCTCGCTCAGACTCCGCTTGAATTTCTTCGAGCAAAGCGGGGCCGGACAAGCCGCGCTCGCGGCAGGCTTCTTCCAGGCTGATTTCGCCCCGGCAGCAAAAATCCAGGCCGTGGCGCATGAAGACGCGGGATGCACCCGCGCGAGAGGTGGCCAGATCGGCCAGTGAGGCGGAAGGTGAGAGGGGGGATGGATGAATGGTCATGGAAGCCTCCTAGGCATGGGTTTGCTGCTCCTAAAGCAGCAACTGTGCCAAGCCCATAAATGCCTCAAAAAGCAGGGCTTGAGGCCGAAAGTTGTCGATAAGATGACGGCCTTGGGTTATGGAAACGATAACGCTGTTATGGAAACGACATCACGCCTGCTGGATTCACTGCTACCGATTGCACTCGATATCACCGCAAGCCTTTCAACCGAGGACCGCTTGCAGCGCATGATTGAGGCCGTTCGGCGGGCGCTGCCGTGCGATGCAGCGGCCATTCTGCGGCTCGAAGGAAGTGAGCTGGTTCCGATCGCCAGCTATGGGCTCTCCGAAGACATACGCGGCAGGCGCTTTCCATTGGATGAGCACCCCCGGCTCTCCATCGTTTGCAACCACGGCCAACCGACCCTGTTTCCGGCCGACAGCACGCTGCCCGATCCCTACGACGGATTGATGCACGGCGTGGAGAGCTTGAACAACCAAGTGCACGCCTGTCTTGGTTGCCCGTTGAGGGTTGAAGGGGAACTGGTCGGTGTGTTGACCGTCGATGCCGTCAAAGCGGGCGTCTTCGACTCGATTGAGTCGAGCTCGCTTGTGTATCTAAGTGCGCTGGCGGGAGCCGCTATGCGCACATGCGATTTGATTGCCGCGCTTGAGGAGCGCGCTCGCCGCGAAGGCCAAATGGCCGGAGACCTGCTGCGAGAGATGTACAAGGATCGCGGCGGGCAGTTGTTGGGCCAGAGCGAGGTCATGGCGAAACTGCGCGAGAACATTGAGCTTGTGGCGCACTCCGATTTTCCGGTGCTTGTCAGCGGAGAGACGGGTACCGGTAAAGAATTGATCGTGCACGCCTTGCACTCAGCTTCGCGAAGATCGGATCAGCCGCTCGTTTATGTGAACTGCGCGGCGCTGCCCGAATCGATTGCCGAGAGTGAATTGTTTGGTCACGTAAAGGGAGCCTTTACGGGTGCTAGCGAGGCGCGACCGGGAAAATTCTCCATTGCGGACGGAGCCAGTCTCTTCTTGGACGAAGTTGGCGAATTGTCCCAGCACATTCAGCCCAAGCTTCTTCGAGCGCTTCAAGCCGGTGAAATTCAGCGCGTGGGCGCCGACCATACAACCCGGGTCGATGTGCGCGTTTTTGCAGCTACCAATCGAGATTTGGAAGCGGAAGTTAAAGCCGGCCGCTTTCGTTCAGATCTCCTGCACCGCCTGGACGTCTGCCGTATCCATTCGCCCGCCCTGCGCGATCATCGCGAAGACATTCCCGATCTTGCGGGGCACGCAGCCGACGGTCTGCGCCGCAAACTCGGTACGGGCCCGATTCGCTTTGCCCCCGACAGCCAAAGTGTGCTCATGGCCGCCACCTGGCCGGGCAATGTGCGCGAATTGGAAAATCAGATTGCCCGTGCCGCGCTAACGGCGGCTGCGCGGGTATCCGTGGGAGATGCAGTCGAAATACGCGCCGCCGACTTCACGGGTCTGAGTGGTTTGTCCCAAGAATCGCAAAGCGGAGGAAGCCAAGTATCTGCTGGAAACGTCGAGAGGCGCGCATTGAGTCTGCGCGCCTCCGTCGATGAGCATCAGCGAAATCTCATCAGTGACTGTGTCCGGCGCCACAAGGGCAACTGGTCTGCTGCCGCCCGAGAACTGGGCCTTCACCGAAGCAACCTGCACCACTTGGCCAAGCGCTTGGGATTGCGCTAGTTGGAATCCCAAGGGAAGCGGCGAGCCTCACAAGCTGAGGCTGTCGCTTCGTCGGGCCAAAACTCCCTCCTGTTCAAATGAGCCGCAAGGAGACCCATGCGGGCGCAGGGGGCGCGCAATGGACTCGTTACGACCTGCCTTGCAGCTATCCTCAGGGTATCGTGGCCTTGATCGCATTGGAGAGGCTGAATCCATCCGCCAGGGAGGTGTCCTGAACTAGGAACTGCCCCCAAATACTGGCGCCGGCGGGGAACCCGGTCGGCCAATCAATCGATAGGGAGTACTCCCCCTGTGGATTTGCGACGATCAACTTCTGATTGAAAAAGGGAAAGGCGTGCACGGTTCCACCGAGGAGGGGGACCGGTTGGGATTGAATTGACAACCAGCGCAGCATTAGTGCGGAGGCCGGTGCGCGCCGCAGTTCAAGCGCCATGGGGGAACCGGGCGTGAGGGTGCCGTGACCCACCAAGCGAGGCGCACCGGCCACTCCCGCGGTTCCGCCACCCAAGTCCTCAAATGTGGGAGCGGAACGAACGCGCATCACGCGCAATCCGACTGCGGCCTGGGGGCTGGACACCACGATTTCACTGCGACTCGCGGGCGAAATCTGCGTCGTATTGGAAAGATAACTGCCGCCTACGATAGCGCGATCGGGAATCAAGCTGACCGTTGTGGCCACTTGATCTGTCAGGAACTCCCAGACATTGCCCGATGCATCTACCAAGCCGTAGGGATTGTTGTTTGGATTGGTTTGAAACACACCGCCGTGATCACTGCCGTTGTAGTAACCCACGGGTGTCGTCCCGTTTACGGAAGCTTGGGGGTTGTCGTAGGGGTCGCCGCTGGTGCGGAAATTGGCGTCGGGGTTCCCGAGCGGGTCGCGACCGAAGCCATGGATCCAATGCTTCGGCATGACTGAATGTTGATCGAGCGTGCCCGGGAATGCGGTGCGCGGCGTATCGGGCGCGGACGGGTCATAGGCGGCCGCTTTGTACCACTCGTTGAATGCGCGCGGTCTCGCGTTGACGGTTCCCGTCCTGGTTTCGCCACCATCCATTGGCAAGCGCCAACCGCGGAAATCGCGCACGAGAGCAAAGCGCTCGCTGGCATTGAGATCGCGTGCAATATTGGTCGCCTTTTGTGTGCCGCCGACTTCCGAACCGATGGTGGACGGGAACCAATCGATTGCGGTTGGGCCCTCTTTGTAACAGCGCTGATTCTTGTTGTAACCCTGGTCGAGCGTGAGCCAATTGCAAAATTTGACAGCACCTATCCAGCTCATTCCGACGGCGGGATGACCCTCTTTGCCGGGTATGACGCCATAGCGCAGGCCGATGGGAGCTTGATTGGCGTAGGTCAGTTGACTCTGCGAAATGTCAAAGACGCCGTCGGGCGCGGTCCCGTCAACGAGTCCAATATCACCGTTGTCTAGGGGCGCTGGGCGAAACAGGAGATTGTCCCCCAACTCATTGATGAACACCTTGTTGTGCAACTCCGCATCGTTAAGAAACGCAGCGAATTGATAATTGGCAACTTCGTGAACCCCTATTTCATAGTCGTAGATCGGGCCGTCCAGTTGCAAGTCCGAAGCGGGGATTTTGACTGTGATGGGCGAGGCAATGACTTGTGCTTTGCTGTTTGAGCCAATGCAAAGTAGCGCCAAAAGTGCTGTTGTGCAGCGAAATGCGAATTTGAATGGACGATGCATGACAATCCTTGGGTGAGATCCTGTTTGAGGCAATGGCCCGATCGGGATGGGTTTTATTCTTGAAGTCTTAGCTCAGGGGATTGTTTCGAGTCGTCATTCAAAACGACTATTTTCACACGGTTGTTGCAGAGCAGTCGGTGTGCCGAAAGCAGGCGTGGGTACGGGATGCTGATCGCCTGGACGGCATTGATGTATGCCATTGCTCCATGCGGAGCCATTCCTTCGCGGCGAGTGCAAGCATGCAGCTTTCGCGCGTGCTGTTGCGGCTATGCAATACTTCTGTGCGGTCAAATAGAATGAATCAGAGATTGATGACGAAACTAGGGTCTTGCGCAAAATTGTAGACTGAGAAACGGATTTGCGTAAGGCGGCGGCTGTCCGATTCGGGATAGCCTTCTCCCGGCTTAGATCGCCATACAATTCATTGTGGAGTGAGCGCATTCGCTCAGAAGCCGCTGCTCAAATTGGAATTGAGAAGACCTCATCGGGGTCCACTGCGCATTGAAGGGCTTATGTCCCGGCTTGCAGTGTTGCTCGCCTTGCAGCATTGCCACTCAGAAATTAGGGCCCGAGGAACCGGAAAATGGCCATGCCTTGTGCTCTGGCAAGTTGTGCTTCCAGGCTGGCGGCATGGCGCCGGATCAAGGGTGATCATTTTCATGGAATGGGTTCCAGGGATCGCAAGGATGCAAATTTCGAACGGGGTCGCATCGCTATGAAATTCGCCGGGGGGCGCGGGACTTGCAGCCTCCAGCCAATGCAGATCGGAGGTCCCGGGGGAATACGCCGGGACCTCCGACCGGACACCGTCATTAATTGCGTGAGGGGAAGATGCCCACGAGAGCAATCACGAAATTGATCGTGAGGTAGGGTTGCATGTTGTTGTGCGCAGCACCGCTGCCGGTGTTTTGAATGAATGCGGAGCTCATTGCGTCCGTTCCGCTGGCTGCGAAGGGTAGGGCGCTGCTACCGGCAATCACGTTGTTCTTCGGAGAACGACCGGTTCCTTCGGCATTGCTGCAGGAAGCTGTGTGTGAGTGGGCGGGCAATTGTGTGGTTGTCAGTTTCTCAGCCTCTTGTCCGTCTTTTTGCCCAAGGTTCCTGTTGGAAAGCCCAGGTCCTGCGCCAGCGTGGATCGGTGCGCGACCGCGCAAGTCGGGCAGTGCGAAGTTGGTTCTCCCATCCCCACCGTAGGTCGTTCCGAGGATGGAAAAGAGGGCTTGGTTTTGGCTAATGCTCAGTAGGCTGCCGTCGCACTTGGCCCATCCACGTGGAGCGAAGTTGCCGCCGAACATCATGATTTGACCGATAAAGGGTTCCATAATTCGTTGTCCTGTTGTTGCGAGCTGTTGCTTAGATCTTGATTGAGAGTGCGCTGGCAAGCCCAAAGCGAAGTGCGTTACGCGACGCAATGGAAGCTTGGGAGATGCCAGATGGGTCGTTGTGCGCTCATGGCTTGCGAATGCGCAGGCATGGAGCGCAGGAATGAACTTTCTCGATGAGTGAGTGGTGGTTGAATCAGTTGCTGGTCGGCAGCTCGTGACCGCCGGTCCAAACGTAGATCTGATCACCGGGTGCCGAGCGGACTCGGAATGGCAAGACCTTGCGGCCGCTGGAATCCTGTGGATGGAAGCGACCTACGAACTGTGAGTTGGTGTCAAAGACGTGAATGAATCCGCTGGTGGGATCGGAAACGCAAGCGCGACCTTGGCCGTCCACCACAACAGAACTGGGCCCAAGCATTTGACCCTCGCTCGTTCCGTATTCGCCGTATGCGAATTGATGCTCGCCATTGGTGTTGTAAACCTGCACTCGAGCGTTGCCCCAATCGGCGACGTGCAGGCGGCCATCCGGTGCGAGGGCGAGCCCGCGCGGACTATTCAGCCCCGAGCCTTCCGTTGCAAAGGAGCCGATGCTGCGCAAATGCTGTCCCCTCGGGGTGTAGACGTCGATTTCGTTGTTGCGCGGGTCTCAGACAAAGATGTTGCCCTGTTTGTCTATGGCCACGTCACTCGGTGCATGCGCGTCCGATCCGATGGACCCGGCTGGCCTTCCATTGGCGTCAAATACTTGAACGCGACTATTGCCGCGTTCGACGACATACATGCGGCCGTCTGGTGCCAGTGCGGCCGCGATGGGGAAGTTCAGTTCCCCAGAGTCGGAACCAAGTTGACCGATGTGATTGTCGATTTGCCCCCGATCATCGAAGCTGACGATGACGTGAGCAAAAGGGTCCAGTTGGTATTCGTGGCTATCCGAATCGAAAATTAGGTGCTCGCTACCAACACTGTGAACCCGGATTCCAAGTTGATTGGGGCTGGAGCGGCTGCCCGCGGTTTTGCATCCAAGTGGTGCCAGCCAAAGCAGACCTATGCTGCCCCCCGAGACCCTGACGAATGTTCGTCGGTCCATATTCTCTCCTCCTTATAGGTGTCTTGTTGTCGGAGCCTGGATATAGAATTGCCCGGCCCGTAACAAATAATGACGGCCATCTACATTCGAAATAACAAAGCGATGCGGCTCACCTTGTTATTCTCAAGAGAAAGCAGACTAGAGTCGAAGGCCTAAGTCAAGCTGCGTCGCAATTGGCGCGGAATTCCCGACGCGGAGTCAAGAATCACTCGGCAAGGTCGGAGCTGGGTTCGACTCATGCAGTTGCGAATGTACATGTCTTGCTAGATGTGCTCCTGGAATCTAGATGGAAGAATTCTTCTTTAATGGATCGCTAGTTGGCTCCGGTTGGATGCCTTCGTATGAATTGAGGAATGGGAGGCGCAGCCAGTTTTCTCCTGAGATGGACATGGGAACTCAAGGGGCCGCCCAGCTTTGAGCTGAAATCAAGCCATGCAGATGTGCATGCCGGGTCGTGCAAGTGGAGTTTGTCCCAAAGTTTCAGCTTCAGGTGGGCCTGAATAAGTTTGGTTCGAGTTGGCTGGCGTTTGGACCCTGTCGAGATGATCCATGCGGCAGGGGACAGCCGCCTTGGGCCCATGCAGGGCGATGTCATTCCAAATAGACTGTGCCAGGCTTGCGATTGGATGTATTTTGGAGCGGATAGAACTTGGCTGGCACCATTTCTCCGCTTACGAGCCCTGCCCCCGCGATTCCATTGGCTGCGATCAAAAACAATTCCAAAAAGCCCGTGAGTGTGCCGCTTCCCGGCGGCAAGCGACTCTTTCTCGGTCCGGGTCAAAGTGGACAGATCAACAACAAGGCCGTCGATCATCCGCCCCTGGTGGCGCTGGTCGAAAGTGGCGATTTGGAAATCCAGGGTGGGTCCAAGAGCTCCGGCGGCCGCGCCAGGGACATGGGGTCGAACTCCGGCCCGGTTCAGAATCGCCAACCCGGTAAGAACGTCTTCCGCAGCGGCGACGGTTGAGACGCGGCGCCAAGCAGCCAAACGGCTCCCGGGCAATCGGCCAAGAATTTGGTTTGCACGGCGCTTTGCGCCTGTGTTTGCCCACGTAGAAGGTTGGACTCGTGTTGCGGCGAAATCTATTTACCAAGCGCTATAGAGAGGGGGCGGCCGCGGCGACCGATTTGGGCTCTTTGGGATGAGTGGCCACTTGGAAAATGATGCGAGTGCCCTCCTTCGGACTCGATTCATCGTGGATGGGTGTGACCTTGCTCTTGCTGACGGCGAAGAGCGGAAGGGCTCCTTTGTTGGCCGCCTGAAATGCTTCCCAAGTGAATTCCTTGGTGAGCTGAGAGGATTTGAAGCCGCAGCCTTGCCAGAAGCGAGAGGTGATGTTTGCGTAGCGACCCGCCTGGCCCCAGACCATGCGACCATGCAGGTGGAGTTCGGTTTCTTCGATAGTCGGATCCGTTAGCTGCAGCATGTGTTCGCGCCCGAAATCCTTGCTCAAGGCGACGCATGCCAGGGCGTTGTAGTGATCATCGTGCGTGGCGGCGAGAACCCAATTGACGCGTTCAATGGGAACTTCATCCAAGGTCTCCTCGGACAGGATGTCGCCGTAGACCGCATCCATGCCATGTTGGCGAGCTTGGGAGATGCGACGATAATCTTGATCCACGAGCACCACAGGTGTTTGCGCCGCCTTGAAGGCAAGCGCCAATTCCAGGGCCCACTTGGAAGCGCCCACAATCAAGATGCCGTCCTCATCGCGGGCCGCGATTCCCAATTTGCGCGCCAACGGACTAATCGTCAAACCGTGCAACATCACCGTCGTGATTACGATTAAGAACAACACCGGGACGAGCAGGCTGGCATCTTCGAAACCGGCCGCACGCAGTCGCGGCTCAAGTGCGCCGCCCATGGCGGCTGCGACCACTCCGCGCGGCGCGATCCAGCCGATGAGAAGGGTCTCCTTCCAAGGTATGGACGTAAAGCCCAGGGTGAGCCAGGCCACCGCCGGTCGCACAACGAACAGAACGGCCACGGTAAAAAAAGCCGTGCCCAATGTGAGCGAGGTCACATGTTCAGGCTTGAGGCTGGAGGAGAGCACTAGAAAGAGCAACGCAACCAAAATGGTTGTAACGTCTTCTTTGAAGTGTCGGATGCTTTGCACGCTGG
>JAJDES010000113.1 GCA_029259675.1 Planctomycetota bacterium | reverse complement strand
GGCCCTGGGCGCGGGCATGATCGAGCTATCTGATTTGTCCCCGAAGGTGGCGGGGGCGCTAGGTAAGGGCAGTGGTGCTCGATAGCGCCACATCGGGCAGCTCACCATCGAGCGCGACGGGAACGGCGAACGGATTGGGCCCAGGGAGAAACCAATGGTGATTTTGATTGTTGAAGAGGGTGGCAAGAGCCGCGGCTTTCGGATTGGCGAAGGTCGCTTGAGCGTTGGCAGTGGAGCTTCCGCCGCCGTCTCCCTCGCAGCCGCCGATGTGGCCGAGCACCACTTGGATCTCGTGCACAAAGAGGGCCAAGTCGCAATCGAACCGAAGCCCGGCGTTGTGCCGCCCGCATTGGACGGCGAACTCCTCAAGCAAAACGGCGTGCTGTTGCCGGGATCGGTATTGACGGTTGGGTCGGCCAAGCTGAGCTTGCAGTCGGACGCCGCCAGCGTCACGCCCGTGGCGGTCGGCGCCGGCCAGGCTCCGGCGCAGAGCCCGCCCAAATCGAAGGCGCCCAGCCCCAGTTCCAAGAGCGGCCCCATGAGTGAGCGCGGTGCACGGGCCGCGAAGGTGGCCACGCGCGCGCGCAAGCAATCGGTCGTAAACAAGCGGGCCCGTTCTTCGGGTGGCGGCATGCCGCCCATGCTACTGGTCAGCTTGATTTTGGTCGGAGTTGGTGTCGTGGGAATGATGATCGCCCAAAGTTTCAAGTCGGGCGCGGAGGAAGCCAGCAAGACGGTCACCCAAATCAATTTGGAAACGGCTGAGCGCCAATTGGAAATCGGGAACTTGGAAGCGGCTAACGTTGCCTTGGTAAAGCTGGGAGACGGAAGCACCTTGGAGCCCAAGGACCGAGTTCGCCTTGGTCACATGCGCGAACAAGTGGCGGAAATTGAAGCGGAACGCTTGAAGCGCGAGCAGGCGAAGGTGGGCGACGAGTACTTGGAAGTCGTGCTCAAGAGCTACGCCGAAAAACACTTGGGCGGCAAGCCCGAGTCCCACGCTGTGCGTGTCTTCTTTGACCGTTGCGCCGAATTCAAACGCCGTTGGCCGGGGCATTCGGGAGAAGCGTGGATCAACCGGCAGCGCGACCGGCTCAATGGCTTCGTGGACATGAACGCGCCCCTGACCTGGGCCGACGTCGACTGGCAAGCGCGGGTCCACACCAACGCCAAACCGCGCGATTACCGTTCAGCATTCAAGTTGATTGACGACTTCTTGCAAACAGCGCAAGAAGACGAGCGCAGGCGCTTATCGGCGTTGCGCGCGGAACTCGAAGTCGAACGCGATCGCTATCACACCGATCAACTCAAGCACGCGCGCAATCTGTTTACCAAGGGCGAGCAAGGGCTATCCGTTTTTTGGTTGGTCCATTCGATCACCGGCCTGGGCGACGAGGATATGGAGAACGAAGCCGCCATGGTCCTCTTGGGCTTCCCCGAAGTAGAGGGGCACCTGATGGGCTACCAGCGCTCGAAACCCGACCTGTGGGCCAAGTTGATGTTGAACGAACGGATGGCCGGCTTTGCGCGCGAAAAGGGCATGATTGAGTAGGAGCCCGGCGACAGCCCCAAGATCTCAAACGAATGCGATCGGCTTCTATGGTTAAATGCCGAGGCACGGGTGGGCATGCCCCGATGGATGGATCAGGGCCCTAGAACGCTTCGGCCCTAGCTACTGCTGAAGTGCTAAGTGAATTTGCTGCACGCCGTCGCCTTCGAGAACAGCAAACGGGGTTGGCATCAGGGCAATGGTGCCGCCGCTTGCTTCTGGGGTGTAGGTCCCGGTTGGAAGCACAGTCCGGAATCGCCGCCGCCCGTCCAGCTGCGGTTCGGTGATTCGCAGCCACTTGCTTTCGAAAGCGGGGTGGGAGGCGTCGCTGCAATGGACTGGCTTAAGGCCCAAGTCGCAGGGCTCATGTCGCTTTTCTTGCCCGATGCCTTCCAAAATAAAATCAACGGGGCGCCAAGGTTGCAATGGAAGCTCACCCTGCCATTTTGCAATGTCCACGCAGAATTGCTGGCCGAGAAATGGCGTTCGATTGAATGCGAGCACTTGTGAGCGGACGTAGAAGTGGGCCACTTCCTGGGAGGCAATAGGGATGTCGAAAAAGCCGTCTGCCTCTGTTTCGCCGTAGGTCGTTCCGTAATACGCATCACTAAAGTCTGTGATGGTGATGCTCGATCTCGCAGGCGCCTTCGCTCCATTGGAAAGCAATAGGTGTCCTTCCAGTCGCGGCCGCGGAAGCAGAGTCTTATTGCCTAAGTCCAGGTGCTCTCCAGGCGCCAAAGTGAATTTTTCCCATTCAACCGGTTCGTAGTCAGACGATCTGAAATTGGGCTGCCAAGTTCCCGCAGGCAGATCAGACGCCAAGTAAGAGCCGGGCTCTCCATTCATCAAAGTAGTGCTGTAGTTTGATTTGTCCTCCTTGCGCAACCAAACGCGAGCTTCGGGTATGGCCTCGCCGGTCGTCGCGTTCGTTAGTCGCAGGGTTACCTGACCGGTTCCCGATTCAACCTGGGGATAGGGTTGCATTTGGACTCCTGGCGCGACTTTGGGATCCGCTCCTTCGGAATCAATGGCCAAATGCGCCAGGAATTCGATTGTTAGTTGAATTTCGTGGACTTCCTTCGAAGCACTCGAATAAGGGCCGGCTACCTGGCGCAATTCGAAGACGTTGCGATCACTTGTCCAGCCCGGAACGAGATAAACCCAATACTCACCCTCCCTCAGAACCGGCAAAGTCAGCAATTCGGGTTGCACTCCCAATCGAAGAGAAAGGTTGGACCCCAATCCGGATTGCTTGAGATTGCGGGAGGAGGCGGAATCCGGCAGCTGCGCTGGCGAAAGTGAACTGGCGAATACATCAAGCCGTTTGTGCAGCTGGTAGATTTCTTTTCTTGGCCAATCTTCGCTGATCCTCAACCGAACCCGGATGTGGGGTAGGGGCTTTAGTTGAATTGTCCTTGGGCTCTCTGTTGCTTGCGCGAAATTAGTCAAGCGCTCCATGTGATAACCGTCGGGATAGATCAATAGCTCAGCAACTTGACTGAGGTCAAAATTGAAACTGGGAGCGTATTGCCCGTCATCACTGAAAAGCGACTTGAGATTGTTTCGTGCACTGGAAGGTGATGCGCCCTCTGAAAAAATGGGGACGAAGTGAACTCGATCGCCCAGGAAGAAGTGCGACGAGTATTGCAGATGGCTACTTTGAGGTATGGGAGTAGGAGAGATCGGGCGGCCGCCCTCTTCTACCAAGCGCAGCGAGAGCGGCGTTGCGGTCTTCAGTTCAAGCTCTATGTCGTCGAGGCTCTCGCCGGGGGCCACGCGTTCCAACTCCTCCAATTGCTTTGCTCCGTTGTGGCCCCGGACTAAGGCCACATAGGGAGTCGTTCGCGTGTGCAATTCAAAACGTCCCCATTCGTCAGTTCGCGCCTCTTCGTGCTCAATCAAGAAGCTCGGGTCTTGCATCAACTGCGCAAGTCCGGCCGTGAAGCCTGAATCGCCTTCGTTTTGAGAGAGCCAAATGCGGTCCTTGTTGACACTGACAAAAACCTTCGGCAGGCGCTTGCCCCGCTCGTCAACGACGATGCCGGATAAGCTTCTGGAGCGTGGGATGACCATGTCTTCAATGTCCGACTTGCGACCCTCCTCGACGCGAGTGCTGGCGGAGGCGCGGCCGCCCTGCAAGCGAGCTGTGATGCGAACGGCCTCAAGCCTCTCTTGGCGAACTTCACCGTCGACCAACCAAACTCCCTTCGGTTCGCTGCGGACGGCATCGATCTGGAATCGGCCATCATGATCGCTGCGCAGCGCGACTCCTGTTTGGGCGTTGAGCGCTTTGATGCCGAGGATACTTCTCGAGAATCCTGTGCCATCGCTGACTGCAATGGTTGCTCCTTCGAGCGGTTCGCCCAAGTCGTCCACGACACGACCCGCGATGCTTCCTCCGTGAGTGAGGCGCAGAACGAGTTCCTGTTGCGAGCGATCTGAAACCCAAGCGACCCCGAGGCCTTCGGCATAGGGTGGAGTCCTCCTGCTGGCGACTAGGTATAGGTTTTCCGACAACTCTGAGAATTGAGCCCGCCCGGCTTGATTGGTTGTCGCATAGCCGTAGCCGGCTAGTTTTGGCCGTTCGCTGAAGAGTGACAATTCGACCCCAGTCAGCGGCAATCCCGTGGCGTCGTCCAAAACCAAGACTTCGAGAAAGGATCCGACCGCCTGCTCCAATTCTGCAGCGGAGAGCCACTGGAGCTGATTCGGATCCTCGACCGCCTCGCGGCCCATGGCAATCGGCGCCTCGAAGGGCAGGGATTGGGTCCTCTGCCGGCCGCCGCTTAACGTAACGCCTGAGTTCTCGGAGTGTTCAGGCTCGCGACTTCCCGATTGAACGAGGGTGATGGCTCCGAGCAGGAGTGCACCGGCCAGCACAATCACCCATAAAAGCCCGCGGCCCGCAATTGGTCTTGAGTATTCAGATCCATTGGTGCTGACAGCCATGGGCTATTCCGATCATTGGGTGAAATTGCGGACCGCGAATGTTTAGGTGCTAGCCACCTGCCCGCTAGCATCTACAACAAAGCTAGAGCTTTTTGAGAATCAAAACGATGCTTCGCCAGGCAAGTACGAGATTCTCGGTCTAGGTGACGCCAAGCAATGCATTAAGGATGAATCGCGAGCAGCAATTACTAAATGACTGGCTGTCGGTGGCCGGCATCGATCCGCGCCCTGCGGAACTCTTGCACGGCGGCGATGAGATGTACGCCTGGTCTGAGAAGTTGGGGCTTCCCAAAGAGCGCCAGTTGTTGGATTACATGCGCGGCGGCCAAGAGCCTGTGCTCATGCTGCGCCACCTGGCCGCAAAAGCGCAGAGGCCATTGGGCCAAATGCGGCGGGTACTTGAATTTGCGTGCGGGCATGGGCGTTGTACGCGAATGCTCGTGGGCGACATTTCACCCGATACTTTGTGGTGCTCGGATGTGCAGGCGGACGGCGTCGAGTTCGTACGGGAAGTTTTCGGAGTTCACGGAGTCGTCTCGGAGACGGACCCGGAGCAGCTTCAATTGCCCGGACCCTTCGATTTGATTTGGGTCGGTTCGCTGTTCAGTCATTTTCCGCGCGAGCGTTTCTTGGCCTTCTTGTCGCGCCTGATGAATGTGCTGAGCCCGGGCGGCATGTTGGTATTCAGTACCCATGGCATGCATGTCGTTCCCGAAATGCATAAGGATGATCCCGACTTTTGCTTCATCCCGGAGAACGAAAGCGAAGTGCTGGATGCTGCTGACTACGGCACCACCTTCGTAAGACCCGGGCGAGTAAGGGAATTGGCGCAGGAAATCGGAGCGGATCACCTCTACTCAATCGAGTGTGACCTTTGGTCCGTTCAAGATGTGCATGTCGCCTCGCGCGCTGAGATTCCGGGATTGAACTCATGGAGCAACACACCCTTCGTGCGCGGTTCCATCGATCGCGTCGAGGTGGGGCCCGGTGATAAGGCTTGGATTGGCGGCTGGCTAAAGTCGCCGGCAGCACTTGGCTTGCCCAAGCAAGTGGAACTCGTGATTGACGCAAAGGCAGCCTACGAAGTCCAAGTCGGCAACGTGCAAAAACTGACGCTCGGCGAATCGGCCGCCTTCATCCACGCCGAATGGTACCTAGAAGGAAGCACCGCGGGCCTCGCGCCGGGTCCGCACACCGCCTGCGCTCTCGCCACCGATTCAGCGGGCGGCAAGCATTGCTTCGACGCCACGTTGTTTGATATTCACTAGTTCCAGGTCCAACCCGAGCGCTTGGCCCGCAAGCACGTAAGCTTGCCATTGGTCAATAAACGGTGAACTCGATTTTCTGTCTGCTGCTTCCTGGGGTAATTTCGATTAAGGTTGTTGCAAGCGAATAATGGTCTGAACCAAGGGATAGTCGGTAAGTACCAACTCCAAGGGTCGCGTGGAAAGCGCGCTTTCCACCATGTTGAGGCATTCGCGACGGCAGTCTCAATTGTTCGAAATTAGGATGATCCGCGATAGAGCACGCTTGCGAATCTAGCCGGATCTCCATGGCCGCATGGTGAGTCTCGGGACTCAGACCATGGATCGTGATTTCGACATCTCTCCACTCCGTTAGTTTGAATTCACTCTGTAGTTGCCCAACGGAGAGGCAGTGATACTGGTAGGACTTGTTCGTATCTTCACGAACAAATTTGGCGTGGCTGATCGGATTGGAACCCCAGGCCATGTCGAACTCGCCGCCCGATTGAGTAGTGGACCACCAAGTCTCTTCAGTTCCTACCTCCCGCAAGAAGAGAGATACTTGTGATTCCAATGTGCGGCCATCGGATCTCAATAGCATTCCTTGAATCCTTGGCCGCGGTCGAATGTCTATGGTGCCAAGTTCCACCGTTTTTCCAGGCTCAACCACAATGGGTGAACCCTCGTAGTATTCATGATCGCGCCAATGCCCGCTGGGAGTCCAAGTGCCAGATTCGATTGCGAATGTGCAGGATCTACCTTCTTTAGTTTTCTTAGATCTCGCTTCCACTCGAATCGATCCCTTCTCTCCGGCAAAGGTGAGCGGTAGGGAATCAATCGTTTCGCCCGTGCTCGCATCGCGGTAGCGAACTGCTACGGTGCCCTTTTCCGTGGGCGCCTTGTGTTCGCCGTCACTGCTGTCATGAAGCAAAGCTTCAGCCAATTCATTCGGGATGATTATCGCGTGCGTAGACGAATCATCGGTGCGGAACGGACCGAATGCAACGTGCTTGTCAAAGCTCGGGTTCCGATAAGAATCTTCCGGAAACGCATAGGCCCAGTAGGTGCCCGGCTCCTGAACGAACATCTGCGCGTGCTCACCATCAGCACCCAGGTACATGAACCGAGTCGAGCCGAGATTGTCGGCGAGCTCCGATGAACGTTCCATTTGGCCGGCCCTGTCCGGAGCAATGCTCGTAACGACAAATTCTATGGCTTTAGTGAGCTGGTGGATTTCGGTTCGCGGCCAACGAGGGGACAAGGCAACTTCGAAACGAAGGCTCGGAAGGGCTTCAAGGGTGACTCTGATGGGAGCGACCTGTGGCGATGGAATTTCGCTCGTGCTGCTCACTCGATACCCATTGGCGTAAACGAGCACGGTTCTAGCCCGGTCGATGCTCGCATTGAACTGTGGGCGATACAAACCGCCGGGCTGAGCATCGCATTCAACAGTTTCCCATTCGACTTGCCGGCCGGAGCCCGTAATCGACTGCAGTTTGAAAATGACCTGATTGCCACGGATCCCACGAATCCATGGATCTGCCGAAGGCATCGGGAAGCTCCAGGAACCCGACTCACGACCGAGGTGGTTTGTGAAAATGTCCAAGCCTTGGCTTAAGACCTTTGGGTGCGCTTTAAGCACGGGCTGCCCGCTCCCATCCACGATTTCGAATTCGATTGAGGTTTTGCGCGGCAATACAAGCTCTAGGTCTTCAGCGCGTTCTCCCGCCTTTAAAGGTGGAAGCCATGCTCTTGCGTGATCTCCATTAGCGGAACGAAGATTAACGGTTTGCCTTGCGCTCCTAGCTTGAAGAATGAAATTCCCGTTTGAGTCGGTTCGAGCTTCGGATTCAAGCGCGACGAATTTGGCGTCGCCCGGAGGGGCCAATTCTGGAGTGCACAAGCTTGTAGAGTTTATTCGTGCCAAGCCTGGGTCGCGCCGCCAGTTGGAGCTAACCAAAGCGAATGGTTCCGCATTCCCTTGTTGATCAACGACGCTCCCCACCCAGGTTCTCAACCCTGGTAGCACGATCGGCCATACCGTCGAGTCGGCGCCGGCCTTAACGACCAAAGTTGAGAGTTGAGAGGCTCCATCAGCGCTCGCAAGCAATTCTGCATCGAGGTGTTCCCTTGGATCTAGCTGTTCGTTTGCAATCCAAAACTGACAAGCTTGATTGCTAAGGGCAGGCAGTTCATAGAAGCCTTTGTCATTCGTGAAAATCGCCTGCGCTTCGTAGCTATCGTGTGGGTTGCCCGAAATTGAAAATTGAGCCAAATTCACAGCCCAGCTTGGTTGCGCGAAGACCTTCGCTCCTTGAATGGGCTTGAAGTTCTCATCGACCACAACGCCCTTGGCGCGACCTCCATGGCTCAGGCGAACGGTGATTTCACCTTGTTGTCCGTCCAGTAGCCAAGTCCCACCGTAGCTTTCGGCGAAGGGTGGCTGGCGGTGAGTGACGGCTACATACAAATTTTCAGCTAGCCCAAAGAATGGTGCGCGACCTTTCGCGTCCGAAATCGCCGTTCCGAATCCGCGCCGCTGGGGACGTTCACTAATGATGGTGACAACAATGCCCGGAACGGCTTGCTCAGTCTCCGGGTCGATTACCAGCACTGTGAGCGAAGCGGCCTCCTGAACGTTCTCGACATACGGAGAACTCGATCCTGTTCCTGTAGAAATAGCGGAGTCAAGCGTGTGCGCCGCGGCGGGGCGTCGAACGATGGACTCTGTTTCGGAGATTGGTTGGATACGCGAAGGCGCTGTTCGAGGAGTTGCTTCCGCGCCGTGCTTATCCAAGATCCCATCGACACCGGCACCGAATTGGACTGCGGCGATGGCGCCAATGAGTAAGGCGGCGGAGGCTGCGATCAACCAAAGCGCGGCGCGGCCGGCGCTGGAGGACAGGCTTGGGGCTTTGCTTGGGCTCATTTCGCTAGAAGGTCCAATTTAGATCGGTGATGTCGCTTTCGTATGCGCCTGGGGAAGAGTCTCCCAAATCTCACACGAAGGCCGCCATCCACTTAGGGTGATTCGGCAGCGATTAGCCATCTGTTGAGGTGCAAACGGGAACCAGCTGGAAATCCCAGCCAAGCGAGCGTTCAGGCGTTCTCAGCTGTGATTCTCAGAACTGTCGTGTGGCTTGGTCAGGTCGAATTTGCTGACATGGGACAACCGCTCCGCCCCTGGAGCGATTTCAATCACTACTTAGGAGACTCATGAAGAAACTGTGCTTGGCATTCGTCGTTGTTCTTACTTTTTCCCTGACCTCTTGCCTGGGTCCCAATCGCGCGTTCAACGGATTGCACGACTGGAACGAAGAGGTCTCAGAAAACCGCTGGTTCAACGAAGGCGTCTTCCTCGTATTCAACATCATTCCCGTGTACGGCGTGTGCTACCTCGCCGACATCATTGTGTTGAACTCGATCGAATGGTGGACAGGTGACACCGCCATGGAAATCGTCGAGGGCTAGAGCAAGCTCGTAGTGGTGTTCGAAGCGCGTGTCGCCATGGGGCGGTGCGCGCTTCTGCATTTGCTATTTGTGCGGCGGCCATGGCTCGGCAAAAACTATGTTGCTTCCAATCCAAATCGGATCGAGAAGGAGCTTGGCAGACGCTTGCTTGGATGCACGCAGCCTGATTGCGCCAATCCACCGCGCCTAATTGGATGCGCCCGTTACAGCCGTTCCCAATGCAAGGGCGTGCGCTTCGGCAACCGCATATTCGAAGCGCTTGGGCGGAGCGTACTCAAGCATGCGCCGTTGACCGATCGACCCCATGCTGCGCGCGAGATCGGGATGGGAGATCAGCTTGGTCAATTCATCGGCAAGCAGTCGCGGGTTGCCGGGTTCGACCAATATGCCGCTGCGTCTGTCTCCGATCAGGTCGAAGGAATCACCGGCGGCGGCCAAGACACTGGGAATGCCGAGGGCCAATGCCTGGCAAGCGAGCCAACCGGGACCGCCTTCCACTTTGCAACTGACGTGAATGTCCAATTGCGCCAGCGTCTCGGTTGCCGTTCGCGTTGTGGGCACGCCCAAGGTGAGGTGCTCAACCAGTCCGAGATCGCGGATCTTCTTGCGCAACGGTCCTTCGCGCGGACCTTCGCCCAGCACGGTAAAGAAGCAACGCGCTCCGCCCAAAACCATGAGGCGCGCAGCCTCGATAAACCAATCCGTCGCGTGCTCGTCGTTGAGGAAACCCGAACAGCCGATGCGACGCCGGGCTCCTAGTCCCGTTCCACGCAATTCGCGCCGTCCGAAGGCTCCCTCCGGCGAGCGGCCCTTGTCGCTGGGGGCGTTGCGGATCACGCGGACTTGGGAACGCGATATGTGACCGTGGTTGACGACGCTTTCGACCAACGATTCGGATGAGACGATGGCGGCGGCGAAGTTGCGATCGTTTTGCAGCAAGCGACCGCGGGCGGGCCCGTGCAGTTCAATGACCCAGGGCACCCCGAGCGCCGGGATGATTTCACTCATGAGCGGGACGAGCGAATCGTGGGTCGAGTGAAAGAGATCTGCTTCGAGCCTTCCGAGCAAGCGCTTGGTGCGGCTGGTGGCGAAAAAGTGCTTGCGCGGATCGGTCGGCAATTCGGCCAGGCAAACCTCGAAGCCCGCCTCTTCAACGGCGCGCGCGCGCGTGCCGGCCGTGGATACGATGGTGACGCGATTGCCCTGTTCTCTCAGCACCAGTGCCGTTGCCAGCATGCGTTCGGTGATGCCCGAAAAACAGAGCATCGGGTGCAGGATGACGGCGTGGCGACTGGG
>JAJDES010000112.1 GCA_029259675.1 Planctomycetota bacterium | reverse complement strand
AACTCTTCCAGCCTCGCGTTTGCCGGCGCGTAGCCGTGCCGGATCGAAAGGCGCAACCAAACGCACAGAATCTCGCTATTCCCAGACTGCGTGAAGCCGAATGCAGAGTCCAACGCCGCCATCGAGTCCGTTGAAAATTCCTGCGGCAGGCCCTCAAGGAAATGAAGCCATTGCTGGGTGACCCAACCACCTGTATTCAGATTCGTGGCAGCAACTCCACCGCTGAGAAAGGACTCGCGTTCGCGATCCACATGCGCCATGGCACTGGAGAGAATGACCGGCGCTGTTTCGGGAAGGCCGGGCAGGTACACCCAGCGATTGACATCCACCTGTGCGGCGAGCTTCCGATCGGTGGACAACAGTTCCGCGTCGAGGAACGCCAAGAAATCGGCCGTGGTCACACTTTGGAACGCGTGCCCGTCAAACCACGCTCGCAGGAATTCGTCAAAAGCCTCGCGACCAAAGACTTCCTCCAATCGGCGCAGGAACAACGCTCCTTTGTCATAGGGAACGCCCGAGAAACCATCATCGGGGTGGCGACCTTTCAAGTCGATGTGAAGAATCGTGTCGCGCTCGGCCATGTCCTCCATTTCGCGCACGAGATCGTCAAAGGCCAGCGCCTTCTCCATCACTGCGCGCTCCACTCCGAAGACCTCCTCCATAATCCGCGCTTCAAAATAAACGGTGAAGCCTTCGTTCAGCCAAAAGTCGCTCCAAGTGGCGTTGGTTACCAAATTGCCGGACCACGAGTGCGCCAACTCGTGCGCGACGAGTGCGACCAAGGACTTATCGCCGGCCAAGATGGTCGGGGTCGCAAAAGTCATACACGGATTCTCCATGCCTCCGAACGGAAAGGCCGGCGGCAAAATCAGAAGGTCGTAGCGACCCCAGCGATAGGGACCGAACAGACTCTCCGCGCTTTGAATCATGCGTTCGGTATCTTCGAGTTCCGACACCGCACTGGCCAAGACCGTCGGGTCAGCCCACACGCCGCAACGATCGGAGATGGCCTCGAATTCCAAATCGCCGCAGGCCAACGCGATCAAGTAGGGAGGAATCGGGCTGCTCATCTTGAACACGGTGCTGCCGTCGGGAAGGCGCTCTGAATACTCAGCACTCATGACGGGCACCATCCCCTCGGGAGCCATGATGCGCGCCATGTACGTCACGCGAACGCCCGGCGAATCCTGCAGGGGAATCCAACTGCGGGTCAGTACCGACTGTCCCTGTGAAAACAGGAATGGCGCCTTACCACCGGCCGTTTGCTCCGGCGCCAACCACTGCAAGGCCTCGCTGTCCGGCCGCGTCGAGTAATCGATGTAGCAATATTCGTCGCTGTCTTCGAGTTCGATGATCAGGGCGCCTCCCAAATCACCTTTGGCCGCTTCCAATTTGTAGGGGCGCTGGGTTCCATCGCTGCCCTTTACTTTTTGAATCTCCAGTCCTTCGACATCGAGCACCAAGGGTGCGCCCGCTTCGATTCGCTCCAGACTCAAATGCACGCTGCCCACGACACGCTGCGCCTCAAAATCAAGTTTCACATCTAGGTAGACGTGCTTCACCAGCGTCCGCGTCGGTTCAGAATGGCTGTGCTGATCGACAACCATCGAATGCTCAGTACCACCCATCGGAGCGTGACAGGCGCAGACAAGGAGCAGGGTCGAAAGAAGGGCGTTTCGCATGGTGCAAGGGTGCTTGGGAATGGTCCGGTGTTGGCGCAGGGGCAAACACGTTAGCGCAGTCGGCACAAATCGCCCACAGGGCTCTCGCCTGCCGTTGGTGAGAGTTTGGTACTAGGCGGCGCCCCGTCACACGGCCCCCGCCCTAGGCCGTTTCCTCAAGCCACAGCCAAAAGCGTCTTTCGAGCTCGCGGAACGGCATCCCAAAAACTTCGGGGACGACCGCCTGGGGTCTCCCGCCGGAGCCGATTCGACGCAACATCTGAGGCGTTTCAATCGGCCACCCCTCGAGTAAGTAGCGCGCGAGAACGTAGGAGATCAACAGATCCTCCGAGGTCAAATCGTTGACCTTGCGCCCCAAGCTGAATCCCAAACTCGGACGCCGATTGCTCGTGAAATAGTTGCGCGCTTCCAACAACCAATCCGAGTTGGGGTAGTAAAGCCGCTTCATCAATTCGCGTTGATTCTCACCCTCTTGACCTTGGGCTTCGTAACGACCGGGCTCCATGTAAAAGGTCAGCCGCGTGCCCGTAAGTTGATAGGTCAGGTACATGCCGAAGCCTTCCCAGGCCCAGCCGTGCTCCAAACCGATGCCGAATTCCTCTGAAAGAAAGTATCCGATCGACTGCCTGGTGACTCGATCCAAGCGCTCCCTGGGCGTATTGGCCCAAACAGCCACTTGAGCTGTATTGGGTATGCCGGCGGCCTCCAGCGACTCAATAAAGGCTCGATCCTTATCGAGAATCAGAGGGTGCAACGCCATGAACTTGTCCTTCTGATGACCGGGCTCCATCACATAAATGTGAAAGCCCGGCAAGTGATAAGTGCGCGAGTCGAAGAGCTTTCGAAACAAATCGCCTGCGGCTTCGGTAACGCGCATGACATTCGTCACCTCTTCTTCAGTGGTCGTGCCCGCAACACGCACGTAATTCGTTTGCAGGATGTGCTTCCACGGCAGCAGCAAGCTCTGCTCAACTGGGATGGGGTCGTCGACCTGACCTAGATCCGCACCCGCTAAACATTCGCGCGCCAAGGTCTGCACTTCAGCGCGAGTGGCCAGAGCGTTTGAAGTTTCCGAAAGCACCCAGCGGTCGCCGACCTTGGATTGCCCCAGCGCTTTTCGCACGCGTTCGTCCTCGGGCCCCAATTCGAGCAACAAGTTCAACTTTTCGCGACGCAGGAGATTCGGCAAGGCCTCTGTGCGCTCCATGATCGCCAGAACTTCGTCGATGTAGAAACGAACCGTTTCCGTGCGCTTGGCGGGCAGGAGTTCTAAGGCCGAGCTGTTGTAATTGCGCGGTTCCCTGTAGGTGGACGACTGAATCCAAACACCTTTCCGCCGCTTGAAGCCGAGCACCTTGCGCGCCTTCTTATGGTCGGGGTCAAAGCGCAGCACGATTTCGTAAATCCGTGCCTTCTCCAGCAGCAATTTCTTCTGACTGCACCAACCCGCAAGTCCGTCGAGCTTGTCCACCAAATCGCCCTGGGCTGCATCCATGGCGGCCTCAAAGGCGGCGCTGTCGAATACCGGACCGGCCTCCTCTTTGGGCTCTTGCTCACGACTCCCGCGATTGTTTCGACCGCGCGCCTGTCCAAGCTCGGATCCTGGCCCGGCAGCTACGCCCGGCGGGACAGGGGCCTCAATACCCGCAGCCCATTCAGTGCCCTGCTCATGAAATGGCGCATGCAATGGCGCCTCAGTCGAATTGGGCGAACCAAGCGGGGGGGTCAGGACAAGTGAGAGTTGCAGGAGTGTACTGAGCATGGCATTCGGCTGAGGGTTCAATGGCCCTAGGCACCTTAGCCGCCCGCAACTACCGGATCTCAACCA
>JAJDES010000111.1 GCA_029259675.1 Planctomycetota bacterium | reverse complement strand
GCCCGCGAGCGCGGTCGCGATTTGGAGGCTGGTGAAGAGCGCCTGCGGGAGCGCTTCGAGGCTGTCGCGGGGGATGCCCTCGAGCGCAACAACATGCGCTTCATGCAGTTGGCTCGCGAGACGCTCTCGGCCAGCGAAGCGCGCGTTGCTACAGAGTTTGAGCGCCGGCGCGTTGCGGTGGACGCCCTGATCGGTCCGTTGGACAAAGCCCTGTCCAAGACCCAACTCGAGATCAACCGCATCAGTCGCGAAAACACGGGAGTCGAGGTACAAATCCAGCGCATGATTGACGCCAATCGCGAACTGCGCACGGAAACCGGCAAGTTGAGCCGGGCTCTGCGCAAGCCCAATGTGCGCGGGCGTTGGGGCGAACTGCAATTGGAGCGAGTGGTTGAGTTGTCGGGCATGCGCTCGTATTGCGATTTTACAACCCAAGCAAACGTGAGGTCGGAAGGCGGCGTTTTGCGCCCTGACTTGGTCGTGCGCTTGCCCAACAATCGAGTGGTCGTTGTCGATGCCAAAGCCAACGTTGAGCAATACCTGGAGGCCATTGACGCCGACACGGCGGAAGCTGCCAAGGTGCATTTGAAGCGCTTTGCGCAATTGGTTGCCAATCAGGCTGCTGAGCTGGGCCGCAAGGAATACTGGGCCCAATTCGAAGCTACGCCCGAATTCGTGGTGATGTTTATTCCCGGCGATCAATTCGTTGATGCCGCCTTGGAGTACAAACCCGATTTGATCGAGTTCACCACCCGGAACAATATTGTGCTCGCCAGCCCTTCAACTTTGATCGGCCTCTTGCGAGCCGTGCACGCCGGCTGGCGCGAAAAAGAGTTGTCCGATAATGCGCGCGAGCTCCTCGGTTTGGGGCGCGAATTGCACAGCCGTGCCGTTTCCGCGCTGGGCCACGCCTCGGAGCTCGGGGGCGCCCTGCGCACTGCTGTGGGCCGCTACAACAACTTCGTCGGCTCGATGGAATCCAGGTTGCTGCCCACTCTGCGTCGCTTTGAAGAGCGCGGGGGAACTTCGGGCAACAAGCTCCAGGATCCGGATCGAATCGACGACGTCATTCGACCGACAGCTGTTCGCAAGGTCAAAACCAAGCAGGCCAAGGCAGCGGACTCGACGAGCTAACAATTAGCCGTTGCCGTAGGTGGAGCGGTTGCAGGGCGGAATCTCTGAGGTTTGATGAGGCTGAGGCAATTCGCCAAAGTTGCTCGTTCGGTACGTCGGGCCCCGTCCTTGTTCCGAGCAGGCTGTCTGAGTTCTGCAGGGCTTCATATCGCTGATGTGACTTACCTTGTCTGCAAGTGCCAAAAATTGCGTCGGCGGCTATGGAGCTGAAGACGGGAAGCCCGTGCCGATTTAGGATGCACACATGAATGTTCAGCGGGAAGTGGGGCCTGAATTCGAGCTCGAGCAGCTAAGAATCAAGCGCAAGCGAGTGCTGGGGCTCGTGTGGATCCTATTCGGCTTGGGAGCCATCATCGTGGCAGTCTTGCAGGTCGCCATGGCCGTAGAAGCGGATCGACCTGTCAGTGAGGGCTTTGTTGTCCGCATCTCCTACGATGAGTCGAAGCGAACGATGCACCGCCTGTTTCCATTTGCCTTTCTGCAGGGTGTGGCCGGAGCGGCCATAGCCATGTACGGCGCTCGCGTTCGGCGCCAAGCAAGTGGCGGACAGTCCGATTCGGATTAAGCGTCGGAATGAATCGCAATTCGCCCTTTGTTTTCGAAAACGACGGCCGCTTCGATTGTTTCGAATGTGCGAGTCAAGGGAACCTGCGCCTTGAGTCAGCAGTGACCGGGTTCAGCGTGGATCTTGGTCAGCCTTGCTGTTCTTTGTGAAGCACAAGGCGCTCAAGTTTCTTGTAGCCGTTACTCGCAAATGCTCAATGGCGATCTGCGATCATTTGATCCAACTCGTCCTTGAGTCGCGGCAGGATATCGTCGTACAGGAAAGAGCCGATTTCCTCGGTGCCGCGCTTGAGGTTGACGCGCGTGGGGCCGCACCAAAGGCCAAGATCGGCATCGTCGGTTTCCCCGGGCCCGTTTACGCGACAGCCCATCACGGCAATCGTGATGTTGTGATCGACGGCGTAGGTGGTCAGTTCCTTGACTTCATGGGCCAAATCAATGAAGCGCATATTTTCAACGCGCGAACATGACGGGCAAGCAATGATGTTCAAGCCATCGTAGAAATTCGGCGGCACCGATCGAAAGCGTCCCTCTTCAATGTCCTTGATTAGGGCGCGTCCGACCTCAATTTCTTGACCCTTATCATCGAACGGAAGCGTAAGGGAAACGCGCAGGGTGTCGCCCAAACCGCGCGAAAGCAGCTGCTCAAAGGCAATGCGCGTCTTGATGATCCCGTCCGGCGGCATACCCGCCTCCGTTACGCCCAAGTGCAAGGGGACGTCGGGGCGTTTTTCGGCGAAGCGTGTGTTGGCTTCGATCACCAAACGCGGATCGCTGTCTTTGATGGACACCAGGTAGTTTGAGAAATTGCACCGATCGACGAGCTCGCAGTGATCCAGCGCGGATTGGACGATGGCCCCGACCTCATCATCTTCGAAGCGACCCTTTAGTGTCGGGTCCGTGGAACCCGCATTGACGCCAATGCGCAGGGCCAAGTTGTGTTCGGTACACAGCCCGACCAAGTACGCGACTTTGTCTGCGACGGGCCGCTCACTCTCGTGATGATGCAGATGGCCGGGGTTGTAGCGAATTTTGTCTACGAGAGGCGCGACCGCTTCCGCCAAGCGGTAGTTCTCTTGCAGGTCAACCGACAACCTAGCGCTCGTTTCCCGGCGGATTTCTTTGAGAGCCTCCACATCCGCTTTGCTGTCCACTGCAATGCGAATCAAATCGGCGCCCGCTTCCTCCAGCAACCGGACTTGGCGCAAGGTGGCTTGAATGTCGCTGGTGGGCGTGGCCGCCATGCTTTGCACGGCGATCGGATGCTCGCCGCCGAGTGCCAAATCTCGGATGTGGATCGTGCGGCTTTTGCGAGGGGGAATCACAGTAGTGGGAGCTGGTCGTCGGCGGTGAATGAAGGGGGTGCTGGCTGCGAGCCGCATAGTGTACGGCCACTTGGGGCCGACAGGTTGGGGCCAGGGGGATGCTTTGATCGGTTGCTGGATTGCGACCGGGCCACTCAAATCGCCATCTTGAGCGAGCTCCGCTAGGATCGGTGCAGCAGAGGAGGTCGGAGGCCCCGACGCAAGCCGGATCCGGACGAGAGCGGCGAGGCGGGGGGCTTCAAGCGCCATACTGAGGTAGCGCCCGTTTGTGATCTGTGCCCGCGCAACGGGCTAACCAATCGTCAAAAAAACCAAAGCAGTCATGCGTGCCGAAGTCGTTGTTGTCGGGGGTGGGGTAATGGGGACTTCCATTGCCATGCATGCGGCTCCCCGCTTGGATCCGATCGAGGAGCCCTTGGTCTTGGTCGAGCGAGCTGCCTTGGCCAGTGGATCATCCGGGCGATCGGGCGCAATCCTGCGACAGCACTATGCCGATCGGGTGGTGGCGCGTATGGCGCGCGACTCACTGCGCGAGTATGCGACATTCGAACAGCGCACAGGGCGCAGTGTGGGCTTTCGCAACTCGGGCGTGATGACCTTGGCCGGACCCGCGCAACCGGAGTGGCTGGCCCGCTTGCGCTCGACTGTCGATTTGCTGCAAGAAATCGGGGTCGATTCGCGTTTGGTTGAAGCCGCTGAGATTCGGAAGTTGATTCCGGGTATCGACATCGATGACGGGGTACTCGGCGCCTGGGAGGCGGGGGGAGGATTCGTCGATCCGCGCAAAACGGTTGAGGAGTTCGCGGCTCTTGCGCGATCGCACGGGGCCGTTACTCGTTTGGGAGTCGAACTGCAATCAATCGACATACAGGCGGGCGCCGTGGTCGGTGTGGAAACCAGCGAGGGTCGTATTGACACGCAACGGGTGGTTCTAGTGGCCGGACCGTGGAGTCATGAATTGTTGCGGCGCTGCGGCATCGATTTACCCCTGCGCACCGTTCGACCCGAACAGCACTTCCTCGACATGCCGCGCGAGCTCAAAAACCCACATGAGGTGGCGGACCCCATTCTTGATCTAGCCTTGGGCGCGGAGGAGTTGGGGCGCAAAATTGAAACGGAGGAGCCGGCTGCTCGATTGGAACGCGAAGCTATGGAGCGATTGGCAAGCCGAATTGAATCTGCGCACCCGGTCTTGATCGATCTGGAGTACGGCTACTACTCACGTTGCGAGCCGGACTTGTTGAGAACGCGCATAGGCCATATCGATTACGACAGCGACGCTGAGGTTCCCAATCCCGACCAACTTGATGAGGACGTCGGATCGGCCATGGGGGAGTGGGCGCGAGAGGTCTTGGCCAAGCGCATGCCCGCATACGCGCAGGAGAAAGACGCCCATTCGGAGGCCGCTTGGTACACATTGACTCCCGATTCACAGGCCATGATCGGACCCGTGCCCGGTGTGCAAGGCCTGCTGCTCGTCAGCGGCTTTTCAGGTCACGGCTTCAAACTTGCGCCGTCTGTTGGGCGCGGAGTGACCGAGATGCTGTTCGGGGAGCGAGTCACAGCCTTTGACCCGGACTTTTTCGATCCGAGCCGCTTCGGATCCGCTGTGGATTGGGGCCAGGGCGCTTTCGGGCTCTAGAGATTCCATACAGCCGGCCCGCTTTTTGGTGCGCGCGAATGCGGCCAGGGGCGTGGGTCGAATTACTCGGCTGAAAGCAGGCTCGAGATGCGCACTCCGTACTTCTCATCCATGGTGATGATTTCACCGCGCGCGACGACTTTGCCGTTGACCAAAATGTCGGCCGGCTCATGGGCTTCGCGATCGAGCCCAATCAGGGAGCCGCTGCGCAATTCGACAAGTTCGCGCAGGGTCAAGCGCGTGCGTCCGACCTCTACGGTTACGCGGACGGGAACGTCGGACAGGGAGCGCATGCCCAAGGGGTCTCCGCCGGGTTGCGGGCCGTCGAGCTCCTCAAGCTCGCTGGCTTGCACCGCGACGGCTTCTGTAGCCTGATCGATTGCGGACTCGATGTCGGTGTTTTCTTCCGCGCTGACTTCTTCTTCGGCCATGACTAATACTCGCTCCTGATTCGGGAATGCTTGGTCTGAGCTATTCAGGCTCGGTGCTTGGGTTGATCTCGATTACGCGAACCGCCAAGTTGCCGCGGTAATTGCCGACATGCCCGGTACCGAACACGCAGCCTTCCGCGCGCAGCAGTAGGGGCTCATCAACCGTCGTACCAAGCGGAATGACGTCGCCCACTTGGAGTTCCAATATTTCGTTGAGAGGGAGGTCGTTTGAGCCCAGAAAGGCGCCGACCTCCACCGTGACTTGATTGCAGTGATCGCTTAGCTCCAGTGACTCAGCGGGTGAGTCTTGGGCACTGCTCTTGAAGCCGGGCAAGTAGAGCTGGAAACTGCTTTCCATGGCCGGGCCTTCGAACACGAGGTCCACACACAAACGGTGGGCTTCGGCTTCCGCGCCGCCGTCGCGCCAGTGTCCCATGTCCTCGATTCGATCGACGACCCGGAATTCACTCGGCTGCAACTCGAGGCTGGAGCAAACGAAGTTGGCCACTTCGCTCATCAACTGATCCAGAATCTTGGCCTCCATCTTGGAGAAGGCGCGATCCTCAGAGTCTTCGTTCGGAGTCGAACCGAAGATGGTTTCGATCGCCGCATGGGCGGCTTTGTTTTGCCACAGAATCCAGGCCGGATGGCCCGCGACCCGGAATCGGGCCATGGGCAGATTCTCGGGCAACTCGTTGAACAGTCCTGCGACACTTGTTTCGCGCAGGTCGCGCGCCTCCATTGCATGCCTGCTTCTCAGCCGAGATGCCAAGGTCTCTTCCAGTTCCGGGATGCGCCGGCTCAAGTCGCGCCGAAGTTTGACGAGCAAACTGGAGCTGATACGACGCGGCTGGCGAAAGTCGCGCGCGGCCACATCAGCGGCTGCTCGCTCTTCGCCTTCCTCGCGCATCATCTCCTGGATGGCTTCGGCTTCTTCGGGCTCGACTTTGGTCACAATTGTTGGGAAGGGCTGCTACTGAACGATGTACTTGTCCTTGTAAACGGCGCGCAGGCGTCCGCGGATGCCGACATTGACTTCGCCTTGAAAGCCCTCTTTTAGGTCGCTCACGTCCACGTACACGATGCGGCCGCGCTCGTCCTCGAGCTTCAAATCCGTCTCGTCGCCGGAAAAGTTGAGCGCATCCCCCTCGCCCAGTGAGATGGTGTGCTCACTGTCGTCGACGAGAATGCTTTGGTCGTAGAGGGGTGAAAACATTGTGGAGCGGGCGATGCTCTTGCCCGGGGCCAGGCCGCTTTCAGAATCGGCATCCTCGGGCAATAGGGCATCCCCGAAGTGGATGGGGAACAACAAAGGATCGACAGCTTCGAAGACTTCCTGCAGAAAAATTTCCTGGGTACCCGTCTCAAGCACCTCAGCGGAGGTGTATTGGGAGGCAATGGAAAGCAGCTGGTCCTGAAGCTTGGCCTGATAGAGCGGGTCGGCGATCCGGCCCAACCCGTATTCCATGGTGAAGGCGTCGTATTCGGCCCTCAGGATCATGACCAGATAGCGCCGGTTGCCGTCGCCGCGCAGGTTGACTTGGATTTCGCCCATCTCGGTCAGAGGCATGACGAAGGGCCCTTCGAGATCGGGATGCTCATCATTTGCCGGCACCGCCAGCAATGCGGCCAATCCGGCCGTGGCAATTAATGCCATGACACTGCCACCGAGAATCAGCCCGCGCTTTGATTTCGTGGGTTCAACGGCGTCTTCCGAGCCGACTTCCTGGGTGTTTTCTTCGTCTGCCATTTCACTTCTCAGTTTCCGTGGGTGTGATTAGTCGGCCATCGACACTGCGAGTGCCGATGCCCTCCTTTTCAATCTCGGCCAGCCATGAGCGGGCATGTACCCGACTCTCGTTGAAACCGTGCTGTTCAATTAAGTACTCGCGAATGGCCTCAGCCCTGGCGAAGCCAAGGTAGTGGTTGTCATTCGCGTGATTGGATCCCGCATCGAGTGCGTGGCCCTCGAGCACGAGGACTTGGCCGGGTGCGGGTCGCAGTGTCGGTGTGAGCAGGTCGATGTAATCCATGCTGGCGTCGGTCAGCTCGGAGGAATCGGGGCCAAAGGTCGCAATGTTGGGTTGATTGAGCTCATCGTGTGGAGCCAGAGCTTCCGAGAGGGTTGCTCGAATCAATTCCAAATTGCTGGCGCTCGCATGCTGGTCTTGTCGCTCGGGGTCGGATTCGGGCGGTAAGTTGAAGCGAATCCTAATGTTGTCGAAAATCGCCAACTCTTCAGTCGCATCGAGCACTCCGTTCAACCCAAAGGAGCGCACGGCAACAACGAAGGAGCCGACGCCCTTCGCCACCAGCCCGGCCTTGCGTTCGTGCGACATGGAGACCAGCAAAATGAAAAACGTCAGGATGAGCGTCATCATGTCGCCGAAGGACACCATCCACGCCGGTGCGCCGCCGCCTTTTTCTTCGTCGTCCACTACTTCGCCTCCGTCTTGTATGCGTCGGAGTCCCGCTTGCGCTGCAGACTGTCAACGTGCTCAAAGCGGTCTTTGGAGAGCGAAACAATGTGGGCCTCAACTCGTCGATTGAGGCGTCGGCCAAGCAAATCTTTGTTGTCGCCAATCGGGTTGCGAGTACCCAAGCCGGCAATTTGAATCATCTTGGGCGATAGTTCACCGCCCTTGAGCATGGCTTCGGTCGCATTGCGAGCGCGTGCCAAAGAAAGCGATTCCTCAGTCGGGAATTGATCGGACGCTTTGAATTGATCGTCCGTGAATCCTTCGATCACGACCAAATGGCGGTAGTACTGGAGCACAGCGCCTAGTTCTTTGAGGGACTTATCCAGCTCCTTGTTGACCTCGGCCGAGCCGGGTTTGAAGCTCGCTTGCGGTCCAAAGTGAATCCGCAGGCCATCGGCAATATTGTTGAAGTCGAGGGGCGTGTGATCCTCGTCATCTTTCTGGCCCATCTCCTCGAGGTTCTCTTCAAGGTGCTCGGCGGGGCGAGTATGGGGCATGTCGGCGCCGCGCAGAATGTCTGTCGCAGCAATTTGATCTTCTTCCGGCGCTTCGCGGGCCATGCTGCCGCCAATGCTTTTCAGGCTACCGGTAGTTCCACCCATTAGGCCTTCAATGCGCAGCTTGTTGTACTCCTCAACGCTGGAGAAGGTCATGAGCAACACGAAGAAGGTCACCAGCAGCGAGATCATGTCGGTAAAGGTCACGACCCAATCCGGTGCTCCCTGGGGAGCCGGAGCGTCGTCGCCCTTTTTCTCTTTCTTGGCCATGGCTAGGCCTCGATGGCCTCGCGATCGCGGGGAGAAAGAAAGCTCTTCAACTTCTCTTTGATCAGTTGCGGCTTCTCACCGGATTGAATGGCGACGATGCCCTCAATCATGAGCTCGCGCAGCAGCACCTCTTCCTTGGAGCGCACATCGAGCTTGCCCGACAAAGGAATGAACACCATGTTGGCGGCCATAGCGCCATAAAGCGTCGTTAGCAGCGCGGTCGCCATACCTCCGCCGATTGCGGACGGATCCGAGAGGTTTTGGAGCATCTGCACCAAACCAACGAGGGTTCCAATCATGCCGAATGCGGGGGCCATGGCGCCCAGGGCATCGAGCATCATCTTGCCTTTGTTGTGGCGCTGTCGCTGCCACTCGGCCTCCAAGTCCATGATGTCGCGCACCGTATCGGCCGAAAACCCGTCAATAACGAGTTGGATGCCCTTGCCGAAAAAAGGATCTTCAACCTCGCCGAGCTTTTCTTCTAGAGCCAGCAGCCCTTCCTTGCGGGCAAGGTTTGCGTATTCAATGACGCGACCAATTTCATCACCCGGGGTTCCAAGCTTGAAGAAGTAGGTCCTGAGGATGACCTTCACCAAGCCCTTCATGTCCGCCATGGTGAAGTTCATCAAGACCACAGCGGTCGTGCCACCGGCAACAAGTCCGAGCGAAGGCACGTGAACGAAGATCGCAATACCGCCGACGCCCGAGGCCATCGCACCAATCACAAAGCCGAAGGCTAAGAGGGTGCCGAGTACGGTTGTGATATCCATGTGGGGAGCGATGCGGTGGGGGAAACACGCGGGGTCCCAAACGCTCGTGGGAAAGCGATTGAGGAAAGAGAGGGGTCGCGTCTCTTATCGGCTCAATGTGGCCAGGCCTTGATCCCACAGAGAGCAGCCGGAAATTCTTTCCTGGCACTGAATCGCGGAATTGGGCCCCAAAAGAGCCTCAAACGGCCTAATGGCCCCAAGCGGAAACTACTTCGCGCTATAGGCGTCGACGTATTCTCTCCACTTGTCGTCCGGCAATTCGTTGAGCAGCTCAGCCGCCCGAGCCGGGGACAGATTCTTGAGGATCTCCGAGGCTTCCTGGGCCGAATACTTCGCCAATCTGAGGGCCATATCGTCGGCTTTGCCCTCTTCGAACATCACGGCCACTTGCGCCGGATTTCCAACCGCGGGCCCCTTGTCCGTCTGTTCCGACGGAGCCGTTGTGGTTTCGTCGCGAGCGATTTCGCTTGAACGCAAATCGAGTTGGGCTTCCCAGGCGTCGAGGTGATCGCGCAACTCGATCAGAGATTTCATTTGGCGATCGACCTGCTCAGCCTTCAATGCTAGATCTTCCTCGCGGGTAGCGAGGTCATCCAGCAGTTGATCGTACTTGAGTTTGCTCTGTTTGATTTCAGCGGCAAATTCCTGCAGCTCAATTTCGCTAAACGGTGAAGGCAGGTTGTAGGCGCCCAGAATCCCCAGGTTGGCTTCAACAACCTGTTCTTCCGTGGTGAAGACGTCTTCCCAATCCTCTTCGAGCGATGGGACTTGCTCTTCTTCATCAGGGTCCGCGCTGAACAGCGGTCCAATGACGGCAACTTCTTCGAGCGGGGCACCGGAAAGGCGCGCGAACCCGACGAAGGCAACGGCGAATAGACTTATCCCGCCGAGGGCGAGAACTCCTGTTTCTATGACTCTGGTCATGGCGTGCTATCCGGACCTATCGGCATCTGCCGCTCTTGACTGGAATATTTTTCCGCACTCCTTGAGGAGGCCCAGCGAACCCCGGATATCTCGTCCAATTCGGCGTTTTCGAGCTTCTGAAGCTCCTTGCGATGGGAATCGCGGGCGTTCTCCTCGAGCTTGATGAGGGCCTTGTGCTCTCCGCTGCGGACCGACCAGGCCAATTGCAATTCACGCGCATGGGACTCGGCCGAAATATGCTCCTCGCGGCGCTTGCGGAGCCGCAGAAGTATGTGGTGAATCAGTTTCTCGCCGGCCATCAGCTCTGCGGCGTCCAAATGCTTGGAACTGCGCAAGTTGAGCGATTGATTGCGCGCCTCCGCCAATTCCGCGCGGGTGGCCTCAAGGCGTCGGTGGGCTTCGCCGGCAATGGCTGCGGCTGCCGCCCATTCAGCGCGTGCAATGCGCTCCTGCGCGTTGCGAACGTTTTGCAAGCGTTCCAACGAGAATTGGAAACGCTTCTTCACGCAGCCAGTTCACCCATGGGCGCTCCCTGAACGACAATACGGAGCAAATCAAGCGTGTCTGCCGCGCTGGAAAGCTCGGCCGATTCCTGGCGCAAAAACGCATCGATCATGGGCATGCGTTTGATTGCTTCGTCCAAGGCGGGATTGGTTCCCGCGCGATAGGCTCCGATCTCGACCAAGTCTCTACCGTCACGCCATGCAGCCAGGTGTTCGCGCAAGCTGCGCGCCAACTGGCGGTGTTCGTCGCTAACCAGTTCGTCCATCAATCGCGACAGACTGCCGAGCACATCAACGGGCGGAAAATGGCCGCGCTCAGCAAGTTTCCGATCGAGGAAGAGGTGTCCGTCCAGCAAACCGCGCAGGGTGTCCGCAACCGGCTCGTTGGGATCGTCTCCGTCGAGCAGAACGGTCAATAGTCCCGTGATGCTGCCTTTCTCGCCGCAACCCATGCGTTCGACCAATTTGGGAACGGTGGCAAAAAAGCTCGGCGGGTAGCCGCGCAAGGTGGGGGGCTCACCCGCGGCCAAACCGATTTCGCGCGTGGCGGCGGCAAAGCGAGTGACCGAATCCATAACCAGCAAGACATCTTTGCCTTGATCTCGGAAGTACTCGGCGACGGTAACTCCGACAAAGGGAGCTAGGTAGCGTTCAATCGGGGGGCGATCGGACGTCGCGACAACGGTAACGGCTTTGCGCTGCCCGTCATCTCCGAGTACCTGTTCAATGAATGAGCGCACTTCGCGCCCCCGCTCACCAACCAAGACAACCACGATAACATCGGCGTTCGTACCCCTGGAAATTTGACCGAGCAAGGTCGACTTGCCGACACCGGAGCCGGCGAAGATTCCCATGCGCTGGCCACAACCGATTGTCGCGGTTGCATCAATGGAGCGCACGCCGGTGCGCAGGGGCTTCTCGATGTTGTCGCGTGCAAGGGGGGGCGGCGCGTCGCTACGTACCCGGCGCAGTTCTTTGCTTTCAATCGGCGGCCGGTCATCCAAGGGGTGGCCAAAGCCGTTGATTGTGCGCCCGAGTAGCTCTTGGCCCACAGGCAGAACAAATGGGCGACCGAGGGCCACCACATCATTGTGCGGAGCGATCCCATCCACATCGCCGTGCGGCATCAACAAAGTCGTGTTGCCGCGAAAGCCCACCACTTCGGCCTCAATACTGCCCAAAGAGCCGCGATCAATGCGGCAAACTTCACCCATGGCAGCCGGTAAGCCCTGCGCTTCCACCAAGACTCCGGAAACTACATCGACGCGCCCGCGCCAATAGGGCCGTGCGGCTGTCTTGATGTGCTCGTTGCACTGTTCGACGGTCGGTATCATCGCAGGTCACCAAGAATGCGCTCGCCGATGCTGCGGATGGCGTGTTCGATGTCGCGCACAAAGAGCCCATCGGGAGTGCTAACCTGGACATCGCCGCGCGCAACGTTGGGATCCGCTTCGATGGTTGTGCCCGACCGAAATTCGATCTCGGCAAGTCGCTCAGCATCCTTCGGGTGCAGGTGTACGGTGCAAGTGCGCCGACCGGCACCGGATTCACTCAGGGTTTGGCGGACGACCTCTTCGAGGTTGTAGCGTTCGCTTTCCACTTCCGCTTGCAGTAGATGACTGGCGGTTGCCATGGCCAGTTCGACAGCCTGTTGTCCGGCTTCCAAAGTGAGCTGCGTGTGCAAAGCCTCAAGTGCATCAATGGCGGAACCGAGCGCGGCCGCGGCCCCCAAAGTCGCCTTTTGCTCACCTTCTGCAATCCCCTCCAGGCGCGCTTTCGCTATGCGCGCATCAATGATGGCTGCAAACGATTTCTCCGCTCCCGTTTCAGCAATTCGAACGCTTTGAGGCCTACGGGCCACTTGAATGGAATCAGGTAACAAGTTCTTCCCCCTGACGTGCCGGGCTGAATTCACCAGCTTCAATGAGTCCGCGCACGGTTGTCATGACTTGTTGTCTGCAAGCCTCCACTTCAGTAAGCGCCGTGGCGCCGGCGAGTTCTCGTTCCTCGATGACCATGTCTTTTACGCGGGCGCTGAGATTGGCCGTGATGTTGTCCTCAACGGGTTTGGGGCTGGCTTTGAGCGCAATGGCCAAAGTTCGCGTGTCCACGGAGCCCAGGATCTTTTGCATCGAACGCTTGTCGATGGTGGCCAAGTCGTCCCAGCCGAACATGTGTTCGCGAATTTCCTGTGCAGCTTCGGCATCATCTGCAGCCAGTCCGGACAGAACCGCAGCTTCGATTTGCTCGTTTGTGAAGTTGAGCATCTCTGCGATTGTCTTGAGCCTCTTGACCGGGTCGGGTGCCGGCGGTTTGGTGGCTTGAATCTTCAAGCGTTCCAGCAGGTCGGCTGCAATGGCGCGCAGAATTTCGATGCCCGGGGGAACCAAGTTGGCCATGCGTTTGACAACGTCCAGAGCTATTTCGGGTTCTTGGTTGCTGAGCACGAGGGCCGAAATGGTCGGATCCATATGCGCCAAAACAAGGGCGCATACGGGTGGAGATTCTTCGTTCAGAACGACGGTCAGTAGATTCGGCGGATACTGTTCAAGTTCACTGAAAGGTTGTTCATGTTGACGCCTTTCTTGAATCCGATTGACGACACTGTTTGCCGTGGAGGCTCCCAAGCCGGCGGTCAGCAACTTGCTGAGTTCATCGTCCTTGCGCGACAGAACACGCTTGGGGCCGCCGGCTTCCAAAGCCAAGTTGCGGTAGAGCTCAACCACGCGCTTGTGTCCGGAATCGCCCAATTCAAGGCGAGTCATTTCCTCGGCCACTTGTTCGACAATCTCTCCGCCGAGATGCCCGAGGATGGTTGCCGCGGACGCTTCGTCCAAGCTCAAGAGAAAGGTGGCGACGCGTTGGGCGCCTGAAAGTTCATCTGTCATCGCGAACTACCCACTTCTTCTCCGGCCCAGTTGGAAAGGATTTGGCCCACGCGGGCTGGGTCACTCTTGACGAGTTCGTCAATTTGCGCTTGAGCCAGCAACTCGAGCATGTCCTCGGACTCAGGTTGATCGTTTTCAAAAACTTGCGGTTCCGCCGCAGCCGCCGGCGCGGACTTCAAGCTCTTGATCAAGACGAAGAGGAATGCAAGCGCGCTTAGAATCTCAACCCCTCGTTCAAGCAGCAGCTCGAGCATGGGGTTCACTTCGCTCGGGCCCTCTTCGGCCACTTCTCCATCAAGCGCAGCTTCCTCGCCCTCCAAATCAAGTGCGGCGAAGGGGCTGAGCATGGATTTGAAAGCGTCCTTGCGCGTTTCGTCAAACCCGACAGCGGCCTTTACGCTCTCTTCGAGCTCAGCGCGCTTTTCACCAAGGCTCTCATCAATAAATAGGGAAACACTGAGTCTCTGAAGAGTCGGCGTCGTGTTAACCGTGCGCGAAGTGATGCGAGGAACGAAGTACTCCTTCTTGCTTTGATCCGTTTTCGCAACTTGATCAACGGGAGGGGCGGATTCACTGCCGTCAATCAGATTGGAACTTGTGCCCGGGCTGCCGCCCACAGGTCTTGTGGTTCCCTGCGGCGTTTTGCTGCCAGAAACGGATTCCGACAACACGACCTTTTGGGTCGGATCTGAAGACTCCGAGATGGTGGTGTTGAGCGAGTGATCCCAGGTCGAAGTGACCAGCACTTTCGCTTTCCGCGGGCCGTAAATGAACTCGAGCGTTTGGTTGGCTCGATCTTGCAGGCCTTCGTCGAAAGATTGCTTTCGATCCAGCCATTCACCCGATTGGGCTTCATCCATTCCCAGCAGGGACCCGTCGAAAATGTTTTCCCCGCGTTGGTCGCTAATTGTCAGATTCTCTTCCTCTATGCCCAAACCAAATCGCACGTGCCTAGCGACACTTCGTTCCTGTGAGCTTGTGAGGCGTTCATCGCCGCGAATGGTTAGAACAACAGAAGCTGTCGGAGGAGTTGATTTGCCAAAGGCACTTTTGAAACCGACTTTAGAATTAACTTTTGCGTGGGTGACGAATTCCAACTCTTCAAGCAAGCGCTCCATTTCCTGGAGCTCGCGCTTATGGCTAACTTGGTTGCGTTCACCGGCGCTCATGAAAACGCTGGCAATGCCGCTGCTGTCGGGCAAAATCCCACCGGGTGTGCGGTCCAGTGCGCCGGATAGAGCCACGGCGCTTTGAGCTTTGTAGCGGTCCGATTCGTCAACGTAGATGATGAACGGCCCGGGCGGTTGGCTGACTTCAAAGGGGATTGCGGCGCCGGCCAATGCCTTTTGGATCTTGCCGCTAGTCGGACCGTCCAATTCGCTATACAGCAGCTCAAAGTGCGGCTTTTTGGCCACGACCGCACCAACGGCGGCGATACCAATGACGGCCACGAGAAGCAGCCCGGCCACAGCTTTGGAGCCGATTCCGCCTTCGCGGAGTTGTTGTAGGATTGATTGAAGCATCGGTGGATCAGACGTTCATGCGCATGACTTCGCGATAGGACTCAACCAGTCGGTTGCGAATTTCCAACGCGAATTTGAAGGACAGATCAGCGCGCTTGATGGAAGCCGCTACTTCGTGAAAGTTCTCAACCTTGCCGCTCACTAGGTCTTCTGCCAGCGAGTCGGCCTTTTGAATCTCGCGATTCACTCCACCCAGGCCTTCGGCCATCCGAGCTCCAAAGCTCTTCACGTCCTGCGACTGGGAGCCCGACTTTTGCGAGCTGTCCAAGCCGGCACCGGCCATCTCCGAAGC
The DNA here is from genome assembly GCA_029259675.1 of Planctomycetota bacterium. Classification (GTDB taxonomy): domain Bacteria; phylum Planctomycetota; class UBA1135; order UBA1135; genus JAJDES01. The sequence continues at coordinate 484 of JAJDES010000111.1, read as the reverse complement.
GAGGGCCTTAATCTCGGCTCTCTCTTCGCTCATGCGCTGGCGTTCCAACGCGAATTTGAGCGCTTCTTTAGCAGCGAGGCTCGAGTTATTGACGCGATCTAACATGTTGGACTGGGCTTAGGCGTGGTCTTTGGTAGGACGCTTAGGATGCGAGTTGAAGCGCGCGTTCCGCCATTCGAATGAAGTTCTGCTGCACGGACAGGTTGGCTTCATAGGCACGCATGGATGTCATCAGGTCCGCCATCTCGCGAATGGTGTTCACGTTGGGCAATTCGACCATGCCCTCGGCATCCGCATCGGGATGACCGGGGTCTTGGATGCGCTCCATGGGAGATTTGAAATCCTCGAGAACGCCCGTAACTCGAACGCCGCCACCGCTGGCGCGGTTGCCTTCAATTTGGAGCAGGATGGGCTCAAATTGCGCAACCCGGCGACGAAAAGGACCTCCGTCTTCGGTGCGAGTGGTTTGCGAATTGGCAATGTT
>JAJDES010000012.1 GCA_029259675.1 Planctomycetota bacterium | reverse complement strand
CCGCCCGTGTGGATATCGATTTGATCGCCGAGGTGCTTGCGCGCCATGGCCGAGCACTCGATGTGCCAACCGGGAAAGCCGTCCGGTCCGTAATCGCAATCCCATTTCATCAAGTGCTTGGGATCGGACTTCCACAGCGCGAAGTCCTCCGGCTGACGCTTCTCCGTGTTGATTTGAATGCGCGCTCCCGCCTCGAGGTCCTCCATGCGATTGCCGGACAAGCGACCGTAGCGCTCAAAGCGCGTCACATCGAAATAGACATTGCCGCCCACCTGATAGGCGTGACCGCTTTTGATGAGACCCTGGATCATTTCCAGCATCTCGGGAATGTGCTGCGTCGCACGCGGATAGATTCCGGCCTCGCGCACATCCAAGGCGCGCATGTCTGCCAAGAATTGCTCGGCGTTGGCCTCGCTGATCTTCCACGGATCGCGCCCCTCGCGCCGGGCCTGGAGTTCGATCTTGTCCTCCCCCGTCTCGGCCTCTTCGTTTTGCAAGTGGCCCACATCGGTGATATTCATCACCTGGCGCACCTCGTAGCCCAAGTACTCGAGCCAACGCCGCAAAAGATCCGCGAACAGGAAGGAGCGGAAGTTTCCGATATGCTGGCGGTTGTAGACCGTGGGGCCGCAGTTGTACATGCGGACGATCCCCGGCTCGAGCGGTTCGAAAGGCTCTTTACGTTTGCTTAAGCTGTTGTAGACGACGAAGACCATATTGTTGTGCTTCACTACCATCCCAGACGACATCCAGCCTCTCCCGCAAGCTCGACTCAGGTAGGCAGAGCGGAGAGGATTTCCTGTTAGAGCTCAATCCGACCCGTCCACCCGGGTACGCTTTTTTTGGCGGCGCGAAGGAATCCAGCCGAGCCGCGCACAAAATGCGAAGGCGTGAATCGACCGAAGCGAGTGGCGGAACTGAGCGGACGGGATTATAGAGACCCCACGTGAGCGCACCCACCATCACCCCGCCCGAGCCCAATTTCGAGGTGCTCCAGAACCTCGGTTCCGGAGCGACTTCCGAGGTTCACCTCGTTCGCTTGAAGGCCGCGCTGGGATCGCTTTCGGCGGGTTCACTGCTGGCCCGCAAGCAGTTGCGGAGCGAACTCAAAGGCGAACCCGCCGCCAGGGCTGTAATTGAGAATGAGGGCATCCTGCTGGAGGAATTCGACCATCCGGCCCTGGTGCGCTTGTTTTACCGCGGCCATGGCGCCGAGGGTCCCTATTTGCTGCTCGAGAACCTGCCCGAAACCTGGGCCGAAGCGGAAGCGGCGGGCCCCCTGCCCGAACCCAGTTTGCGCGCCCAGGGCGCTCGCTTGGCCGGTGCTTTGGCCGCTCTGCACGCCAAGGGTTATTGCCACGGCGATGTCAAAGCGGACAACGTGCGCGTGGACGATTTCGGTGGCGTGGTGCTGTGCGATCTGGGCTTCGCAAGTTCCCAGGCGGGCCCCAGCGGAGCTTCGCCGCTGAACGCCAATGAATTGGCCACTTCAGCTCTCATCGGCAAGGGAGTGGGCAGCCCGGCCTTCTTTTCCCCGGAGCGCGCCGCGGGCGAGGGCCCCTCCGCAGCGGCGGATGTTTACGCCCTGGGCATTTTGCTGTTCGAATTGGCGACCGCAGAGCACCCCATCCTGGGCCCGGCCGAGGATTGGCTCAACTGGGAACTGGACAGCTTGCTCGTCCGATTGCGGCGCCCGCGCTTCAAACCGCCCTCCCAATTGGCCCCGCGCCTGTCGCCCTTCTTTGATCGCTTGCTGCTTGAAGTGCTCCAAGCCAATCCCCGTCAACGCCCCACGGCCGCGCAAATCGAAACGCGTCTGTTGCAGGGAGAGGCGGGCGATTGGTGGCGCCATTGCATGCTCGAAGTGGCCCAATCGCCCAGAATCCCCGACCAGCGCGTGCGCCCCCACTTGACGCCGTTGATCGGGCGGCGCAAGGAATTGGCACAACTGCAGGAGGCCTATTCGCAAGTTCACTTCGACTCGACCAAATCGGAATCGGCCAGGGGGGCCGCGATTTGGATTCGCGGCGCCGCGGGCTCCGGCAAGTCGCGACTGTTGTCCGATTTCGCCGCGGAGCGCAGGCGCGGCTCCCAACCTCCGTTGTATCTTTACGGTCGCGCATCCCTGCGACGCGAATCGAGACCCTTCGGAACCCTGCTTGAGATTCTGTTCCGTTGGCTGCAATTGCCTTTCGGTTCGATGCCGGGCACGCGCGAGGAGGAGCTGCTCGCAAGCCAAATTGCACCGCGCGATGTGGAAGCCTTGATGGCTGCCCTGGCCGGTCGCACCCATGAAGTGCAGGGCGCACTCTCCTCCGCTTTCGTGCGCTGGTTACTGGCCTTGGCGCGGGAACAACCCGTTTTGATGTTCCTCGATGACCTGCACTTGGCCGGTGAAAATACGCTCAGTGCGGTGGGCGATTTGGCCGCCGAATTACCCGAACAAGCGATCTTTTTGGCCCTTGGTCAACTGAGCGACGATTCCGTCGAAGCGCCGCCCGCACTGGCGGCATTGGAGCGCAGGCTTAAAGATTACGCCTCGAGGACGCGCGCTTTGGCGCTCATGCCCGCGCTCGAACTCACCGCCTGGAGTGAAGAGGATGTGTATGAACTCGTCGCGCAACTTTTTCATCCGCGCTCGCCGCGCTTAACCCTGGCGAGAGCGCTGTGGAAGCAAAGCCGCGGCAATCCGGGTCACATCACCGAGATCCTGCGCGGCTTGATCGAACGCGGCGATGTGGAACACGACCTGGAGGACAAGCGCGCCAGGCTGATCCTGCACTGCCACCCCGATGCCTTGCCATCCGCGGACACTTTGGACGACGCCATCATCGAGCGCCTGGAGAAACTCGACTCCGAAGAACAACGTTGGCTTGAGCGCTTGGCGGTGATCGGCGGTCGCCTGAACCCGAGCTTCGCCTTTGAGGCCTTTGGGGACGCAAGCCGCAGCGAATTCGATCGCATCCTGACCAACTTGGTGCGCGGGGGTTGGATTGTGGGCGCCGGCGGTCAGTACCGCTTTGCTCGTCCGGCACTGCGCGCCGCCATTTACGACCGACTGCCCGCCAAGAGCCGGAGAGCGGATCACTACGCTGTCGCCGCGGCCCTGGCGCGCGAAGCAAACGGCGGCCAAGAGTGGATCTACCGCCGCGCCTATCACTTGAAAGCTGCGGGAGAGGACCAGGAATTGATCGCCCTTGTGCGGCCGCATCTATCCCTGCTCTCCTCGGTCGGGGAGCCCTCACACCGTCGCTCCTTGGCCAAGTGGGGCTTGGAAGCCTTGGAAAGATCGCCCCATCTCGCCACGCGCGAACTGTCGCTCGAGCTGCTTGCCGCCGCCTGCGACGCGGCCAATAGGCTTGGGTTGCGCGACGAGGAGCGTCTGCACCTGGACGCCATGGCCGACTTGGACCTCGATCCCGACACCGAAGCGGCCGGTGCTGCGCTCGTCTACATTTTGCACGGTCGCGGATCTTTGGCGACCGGCCACTACGGCATGGCGCGCGGACTATTGCGCAACGCCGAGCAGTTGGCAAAAACCGCCGGCGACGATCATTTGCGCTGCGCGGCCCTGCGCGGACTGGCGGGCATCGCAACGCGCCAAGGGCAACTGGAACTGGCCTCCGATTTGGCCATCAATGCACTGCGCTTGGCGCGCACGCCCAACGCAGCCGCACTGGCCTGGTCGGTGCGAGCGCGCATCGAATTGCTCGACGGCTGGGTCGAACGCTCCCTGCGCGGCATCTCTCGCGCGCACCAAGTCTTGCCGCAGGATGACTTGCAATCCTATTCCGCCATCACCGGCAGCCTCGACAGTCTGCGCGCGCGTTGCTTGCGCAGCGTAGGTCGGTCCAACCGCGCGCTCGGTCTCGCACAACGCGCCGTGCGGCGCTCGCGCGAAGCGGGTTTCCGCCGCCTTGAAGTGGAAGCGCGCTCGCGCTTGGGAGTCCTGATGATCGACCTCGATCTGTTTGAAGAGGCCGACAACCAATTGCGCGACGCGCTTTATTTAGCGCGCGAAATTGAAGATCGCGACGGAGAGACCTTAGCCGAGTTGATGCTCGGCATTCTGCTTTGGGAACGCGACGATCCCGAAGCGCGCACATCCCTGGAGCGCGCCACGGAGCTCGCGCGCGAATTGTCCGTACACCGCTCCGAAGCCCTGGGACTCGCGGTCGGCGCGCGCATTGCCAGGGCCTCCGGCCACAGCAACGAAGCCCTCGATGCCAGCGCCAGAGCTCTGGAGTTGCTGAACCACTTTGGAGCCGAACTCAGCGATCGCATCGTGATCGTCGGCACCCGGGCCCTGGTCCTATCGGGCAACCGGAGCGGCTCCGAGGCGCGCCAGCTGGTGCGTCACCTGCGGCGCCAATTGCGCGAGGAAAACGACCGCGTGCGCGACAGCGCCATGCGCCGCGATCAACGCCGCTCCCAAACGCGCCTGCTCGAGGCCACCCTCTCCCCCGAGGGCCCGCTCTATCCGCGCACGCCCCTGCCGGCTCGCAGCTAGGGAAGGGCGGCCCGGAGCGGCACACCGGCTCCCCCAGAGCTGGCCCTAGAACTGGCCTCTGAACTGGCTACTTCGCTGGCCCGGGGCCTGAGTTTTTCGCCCTGGGCCCTTGCACCTTCGAGCCAGCACTCTATCCTCCTTGCCATTGAGATTGAATCTCAATAGCAATTATTGCCCGGCCGCCGACTCGGCTCGAATCCGACCCGCTGGCCGGCCCAGGCTCAGAAACTCCCCATGCTGCCCACCCGAACCGCCCTGATTCAAAATGCTGCAACCGCAGCGTTCTTGCTAATGGGTGCAGATTGCGGGACTTTTGGGATGAGCGCTCCGAAAGCATTCAGCACCCAAGCGGCACTTGGCACGGGCGCGGCGCTGTCCACGCCGAAGCACCGGACCCGGACCCCACTGGCCACCACCGAGCAAATTGAGCGCCGGCTCAGCGCCATGGGAACCTGGCTCGATATCACCCTCAGCGCGGGTCATCGCCCCGCGGGCCTGCTCGCCAGCGAGGCGGCGGTGGGTGCCATCGAAGCGGTCGAAGCGCGCCTTTCGAGCTGGCGCAGGGACTCCGAATTATCTCGCCTGAACGAGGCTTCCTGCGGTGAGCTCGTTCCTCTTTCAGCCCAGCTGCGAGCGGACTTGGCTACGGTCGATCATTATTGGCGCAACACACAGGGAGCCTTTGACCCCTCCATCGGAGCGCTCGTCGCCGCGTACGAATTGCGACAGACCGGTCACTGGCCCACGCCCGCCCAACTTGCCATGGCGCGTGTACCCGCTGGCTTTGGCGCGCTTGAAATCACGACAGCCGGTGCGATCCGCAAACACCCCGCCCTGCAGCTTGATGCGGGCAGCTTTGGCAAGGGCCTTGGCCTGGACGCGGCCATGGAGGCTTTGCGCGAGGCCGGCATTGAGAACGCAAAAATCGATTTGGGCGGCCAAGTGTCCATTCTCGGAAGCCCAATCGACCTGCCCCTGTCGCACCCCGCCGAACGCGATCAGCCCCTGCTAAAGCTGCGCCTTGAGAGCGGCTCCTGCGCGACATCCGGCAATGCAACCCGTTCCCACACGGTTTCCGGCAAACAGCTTGGACACATCTTGGACCCGCGCAGCGCCAGGCCGGTTCACAACTTCGGCAGTTTGACGGTCTTGGCTCCGACAGCGACTCAAGCCGATTGCTTGTCCACCGCGCTGTACGTCATGGGCCCCGCCGCCGCCCTCGCATACGCCGAACAACACGCTGATGTCGAAGTCCTGATTTTGGAAGCGACCTCGCAGAGCCTGCGGGCCCGGGCCAGTTCGGGCTTGGCCGGTAAGTTGTTCACCTATGAAAGCGAAGTGCCTCTCGACATCGACTTTCACGTTCCTACGACAACAGTCACCGCATTGAAAGTGCCGTAGCTCGGACTATCCAGCGAGGCTCAACAGGTGCTCCAGTTTCACTCCCATTCCATTCTTCCGCTACGCACTCCGCGCGAGTTTCAAAGCAAATCCATTGAGATCGATGTCCGCCACTAAAGTCCTAATCAGCAAATTGAGCCTGCGCAACATTCGCGGCGGCTTGCTCCTCGCGGCCTTCCTCGCCGGCAGCAATTTGGCCTCCGCCAGCAATTCGGATCCGACTGGGTCCAATCCGATCGGGTCCGAATCCATCGGAATTACGACAAGTGAGATTGACAGTGACAGCGACTCGGCCGCGGATGACTCCACCAAGGTACTGGTACAGGAGAGTGGCGAAGAATTGGCTGAATTGAAGGCCCAGCAGGAGGAGTTGGCGCGCCGTATCGATTTGGTTGCAGGCGAACTCGAGCGCATCGAATTGGGCAAAGTGGCACCCGAGGCCAATCAAAGCCGCTACGGAATGGGCCCGGCCGCCTCCAAGATTTACAACACGCTGGAAGGACTCTCCATCGGTGGCTACGGCGAGCTGATCTATCAAAACTTCCGCAACTCGCGCTCGAGCGAAGCGGACTTTTTGCGCGGCGTGCTCTACGTCGGCTACAAGTTCAACGACAAGTGGCTGCTCAACACGGAAATTGAAATCGAGCACGTCGATGAGATCTTTCTTGAGTTCGCCTATCTTGATTACCTGGCGCGGCCGGAATTCAACGCCCGCATCGGTCTGCTCTTGATACCGATGGGCTTTGTAAACGAGCTGCACGAACCGACCACTTTCTTCAGCGTCAAAAGGCCCATGATCGAAACTGTGATCATGCCCAGCACCTGGCGCGAAAACGGCGTCGGCGTTTTCGGTTCAGTCGGACCCTTGAGCTACAAGTCCTATGTCGTGGCCGGATTCGACGGCCAAGACTTTGCGGCCGGCGGCTTGCGTGGCGGTCGCCAAAAGGGCGCGCGCTCCAAAGCCGATGATTTCGCCTTCGTTACCCGCCTGGACTACTCACCCCAACCCGGAATGTTGTTTGGTGGATCCTTCTATTACGGCAACGCCGGGCAGGACACCCAATTCGAACAAGCATCGACTGCGATTGTCGAACTACCCTCGGTAAGAACGCAGATTGCTGAAGCTCACATTCAATTGGAAGCCAAGGGTGCGCGCTTCCGCGGTTTGGTCGTGCAAGCAGACCTGGGCGATACCGCCGAACTCAACAATGCGCTCGAATTGACCGGCGCCGCTTCCGTCGGAAAAGAGTTGCAGGGCGGTTATCTTGAACTCGGCTACGACGTCATGAGCGCGATCAATCCCGCCAGTGGCCAATCCGTCTCGCCCTTCGTGCGCTGGGAGTCCTACGACACCCAAGCCGATGTGGCCGACGGCTTCCTATCCGATCCCAAAAATGACGTGCAAATCACAACCTATGGTGTCGCCTGGCAGCCGCTTCCGAACGTGATTCTCAAGGCCGATTATCAGAACGTAAACAACGGTGCGCACAACGGTGTCAACCAATTCAATCTCGGCATGGGCTACATCTTTTGATTCCGAAATTTTGATTCAGAAACGTCCAACTCAAAAACCACTGAGCAAGAAACCCC
>JAJDES010000110.1 GCA_029259675.1 Planctomycetota bacterium | reverse complement strand
GAGGGCATTCCGGTGCTGGACATGGTGCGCGCCATGGACGCCGTTCGCGGCTCGAACTCGCGCCTGATCGGTCCCAACTGCCCGGGCATCATCACGCCCGACCAGTGCAAGATCGGCATTATGCCCGGCTACATCCACAACCCCGGCCGAGTCGGCATCGTTTCGCGCTCGGGACCGCTGACGTACGAGGCCGTTTGGCAGGTGACAAGCCGCGGTTTGGGGCAGACGCCGTGCATCGGTATCGGCGGCGACCCGATCAACGGGACCAACTTCATCGATTGCTTGACGGCCTTCAACAACGACCCGGAAACCGACGGCATTGTGATGATCGGTGAAATCGGCGGTACGGCCGAGGAGCAGGCTGCCGAGTTCATTCAGTCCAATGTCAAAAAGCCCGTGGTCTCCTTCATCGCCGGAGTCACCGCGCCTCCCGGGCGTCGCATGGGCCATGCAGGTGCGATCATTTCCGGCGGCAAGGGCACGGCGGGGGACAAGATTGCCGCGCTCGAACGGGCCGGTGCCACGGTATCTCCCACGCCCGCCAACCTGGGCGAGCTGATGGAGGGCCGCCTGCGCGAGGCCGGTCTGTTGGCCGGCGCCAACTGATTCAGGGCTCGGCGCCAGCCCGCCGGCTGGTGCCCTGCGCCTGCGGGCTGCAATCAGTTGACTTGCGCGCGCGTGGCGCAAGTCGAAATCCGAATGGGACGGAGCCGAGTGCGAGCGCTCAATTTCGTTCAATTTGCCGATCGTTTCCATCCTGTGCTGAGCGGCGACCTTCGTCGGCATCGACTTGCGCTGGACTATCCCGTCACGAGTTCTCTTCGGCTCCATATCACCATGACCACTTGGGAACCGCGACAGACGCAAGACGGTAGCTGGACCCTCTACAACACGGAGTTGGGCGAGGCTTGCCACAGCCGCGACGGCGCTTGGATGGAATCGGTCGAACGCTACGCCAAGGCCTGCCGCTTGCCGGAACGCGCGGTGGAGTTGGTCGAACGCGATGGCGCGGGCGTGCCCCTGCGCGTGTTGGACATCGGCACCGGCTTGGGGCTCAACATTGCGGCCGCGCGCAGCGTTTTGGCCGGCTGTGGTGTGCTTTTGCAGATCACCAGCTTGGAGCAGGACCGCGACGTAATTCGCGCCGGATTGGAATTGCCGGCGGCCAATCCGTGGCATGCGTCGATTGCGGTGGGCCTGGCGCAGGCCCTGGAAAAGCCGGGTGAAATTGTGGACCTCGGGCCGAGTCCGGCGGGGATGGGGGAATCGCGGGCGAGCTTGGAGCTGCACATCGGGCACGGAGCCGAGTGCCTGGCCGCCATCGATAAGCGTTCGCGCTTCGACGCGGTGTTCATGGATCCCTTTTCGCCGGCCGTGGATCGCAGCCTGTGGGGGACCTCTTTCCTGCAGGAAGTCTCATCGCGCATGAAGCCGGGTTCGATGTTGTCCACCTTCTCAGCCGCCATTCGAGTTCGGAGAACGCTGCAGGAAGTTGGGCTTTTGGTCGGACCTGGGGAGCGAGTGGGGTCCAAATCATCGGGCACCCTAGCCAGCCCGGACCGGGCTTTGCCCGCTTTTCCCGCGGCCCAAGCTCGCCGGATGAAGCGCGCAGCGGTCGCTGCGAGGGCGAAGGACGAGGCGCGCAGGCAGAGGGCCAATGAACCGTCAGTGGATGAGGGCCTCGAACCGGGGTCTCAGACCTGAACCGCCCGCTGATTTCGCATAGAATCTGGGGTGAATAAATTGGCGGCCGGAGCTTTGGATTCGATCCTCTCCAACCGGGATCTGATACGTAGCAGAGCGCGAAGCTGACGCTTGGCGGCATGCGCGCAGTCGGAATCCGCTTGTGGCGGGCTCGAAATAATATTCGGACGCAGGCTTCGGGCGAGGGTCTGGAGGCTCATCACCGGTCCCACGAACTCCCGCGCTTTCCAAAAATTTTTGCCGGCACCGGAAGGCGCGCGGCGAACAGAGTGGCAGCCCACCCGAGAACTCGTCACACCCAACGCTCGACATGGTCTACCTAGCACTTTTTGGCCCGACAGAAATTTGGATCATATTGGCCATCGTCGTGGTGCTGTTCGGGGGGCGTAAGCTACCCGAGCTGGCCCGCTCGATGGGATCCAGCATCACTCAGTTCAAGAAGGGTCTGAAGGAAGATCCGGGCTTGAGCGAGGGAACTGGATCGGAGTCCGGGGACTCCAAAGAGAAACCGTGAGCCCGGCCTCGTGAAGCTCAACGCGTTTCCCACCGTGACCCACTCAAGTTCGTCGGAACCAGAGCCCGCGAGCCGGCCCCAACCCGTGGGCCCGCACGCGAGCGAGAATTCCAACGCACTAGGAGCCGTTGCAATCCTTTGCGGAGGTGCGAGCAGCCGCATGGGTCAAGACAAGGCCCTTTTGGACGTGGGCGGCGCTTCACTGCTGGAGGCAAAAATCAATGCGCTGCAGGGTGCAGCCGCGGAGCTGGTGCTTTGCTGTGGGGCGGAAGACCGCTACGAACAACTGGGCGTCCCCTTGGCCTTGGATCCCGAGCAGGGCGCGGGTCCCCTGGCTGGTTTGGCCGCCGCTTTTCGGGCGACCCAATCTGCGTGGTTGGCCGTCGTCGCCTGTGACATGCCGTTGGTTGGAACGCAGCTGCTCACCAACTTGATGCGACACGCCAAGCGAACCAGTCTTGACGGTTGCCTTTTCCGAACCAAGCGCGGAGTGGAACCCCTTTGCGCTGTTTATCATCGCCGTTGCGCGCCGGCCGTGGAAGCGGCCTTGAAAAGTGGCGAGCGTCGCGCCATCAGCTTTCACAGCTTTCCCGGTGCAGATGGAGTTGCGCTGCGGCTGGGTTCCGCCGCTCCCGTTGAGCTGGGATTGACCGGAGCCATGGACCGCGCGCTGAATTTGAATACTCCCGCAGATGTTGACGCTTGGCGTCTTTTGAGCGGGAACTCGGAGCGAGACAGTGAGTGACCCCAAGCAAAAATTGATGGAGCTGCTGAGCCCTGTGGTCAGCGGTCTCGAACGCATGCGCGGCGTGCTGGCCAGCGAACTGCACGAACCTTCACCGGTCGTGCAGGACATGATCGATCACGTGGGTCGCTTCCAAGGCAAGCAGTTGCGCGGGGGCATGGTGCTCCTAATGGGCGAGGCCACAGGCAACAGCACCGACGAACACCCGACCATCGCAGCCATTGTGGAAATGATTCACATGGCGACCTTGGTGCACGACGACATCTTGGATGGGGCCGAAGTGCGCCGCCGCGTGGCTTGCCTGAATCAGCGTTGGAACAATCAAGTCGCGGTGCTTCTGGGGGATTACCTTTACTCGCGCGCCTTCGCCCTTTCGACGCACCTGTCCTCGCGCCTCACCAGTCGGCTACTGGCGGAAACGACTCGAACCATTTGCGTGGGCGAGATTGAACAGAGCGCCTTGCGTTACGATTTCGATTTGACACAGGAATCCTATGAGCGGATTGCCGGTGCCAAAACGGGAAGCCTTTACGCCGCCGCCTGCGAGCTGGGCGCGCGCTACCCCGGGGGAAACGAAGTCCTGGGGGGCCAGATGCGTAAATTCGGATATGAAATCGGTTTGGCCTTTCAGATAGTCGACGACTGCTTGGATCTGGCCGGGGATGCCAAAGTGGTGGGAAAGTCTGTTGGGACGGATGTGGAGGACGGCAAGGTGACCTTGCCGGTGCTTCACGTTTACTCCTCTTCGAATGAAGCCGGGCGCGCGGCCATTCGGGATGTGTTCACCCTGCCCGACTTGGAAGAGCGAACGCTGAAGTTGAGGGACGTGTGCGACTTGGACACAGGAATCGAGCGCTCCATGGATTATGCGCAGGAATTGGTTGAGCGCGCGCGCGCGCGACTGCTGTCGTTACCGGCCTCGCCTGCAGTGGATGCACTGCACGTCCTGGGCGACTTCGTCTTGAAGCGAAAATGGTGATTGGAACTAGAACTTGGTCTCTCAACATCCGTAAGAAGCGAATGCGAAACGTGCAAACACCTTCATTCCGAATCACCTTGGGTGCAGCCATGCTGGGCAGTTTCCTTGTCAGCTGTTCGGAGCTGGGAAGCGAGCGCCAAATCGAATCCACCCGCGTTGCGACGCTGCCGAGCAAGAGAGCCGTTCCCGGCGCCGGTAGCGCCGATCGCTTTGGCGGCGGGATGGGACCCGCAACAAATCGGCCGGCCGGCAGCCAACCTGCCGGGAGTGGTGCTGCCTCCGGCACACCGGAGCTCAAGTGGGACACACCTCCCGGCTGGATCGCAAAGGCTCCGACCGACATGCGCATTGCGAACTTTCAGGTCGGCGCGGATCCAGAGGCGGAGTGCTATCTGACGGTGCTGCAGGGCTCGGGCGGAGGACTGCTGAGCAACGTCAATCGCTGGCGCGGCCAAATGGGCTTGCCGCCGGTATCCGAAACCGATGTGGCCAACATGCCTCGCCGCAAATTGCTGGGCGCGCCCGCAGCCTACATCGACATCCAGGGGCAATTCACCGGAATGGGCGCAGCTGCTCAAGCCGATTACCGCATGGTGGGCGCGATCCTTTCCCTCCCGCAGGGCGCCGTCTTCGTCAAGATGGTGGGATCGGTCGCGAGCTTGGAAGGGCAGGAGGAAGGCTTCGCTTACTTCTGTGACTCCATGCGCTTGGAGGATCCGAGCGGCGGCGAAGTCCACGGGCCCGGCGACGGTCACAACCATGGCGGTGAGGATCTGCAAGCGGGGATGGGGTCTGCGGAGCCCGACCTAAGTCAAACGGACTTTGGCGGGATGCCGGCGACATCCGGTTCGCTGCGTTTTGAAGCTCCCGAAGGTTGGGTGCGCGAAGATCCCAAGCCCATGCGAGAAGTCAGCTATCGGATGGGAACCGACAGCGAATGTTATGTCGCGATATTGGGCGGCAATGGCGGAGGCGTTGAGGCCAACTTCAATCGTTGGCGGGGGCAATTGGGTCTGCCCGCTTTCAGTGCGAGTGAGCTTGCGGCCCTGCCACGCATTCTAGTGCTCGGGCAAAAGGCGAGCATGATGGAGGCCCATGGAGATTTCACCGGTATGGGCGGGGACACCCAAAGCGGCTCCGGATTGCTGGGACTTGTTTGCCCCCAGGGTTCGCAAACCATATTCATCAAAATGATCGGCCCGTCCGACGAGTTGCGCGCGGAACGCGAGCGCTTCGTCGAATTTTGCCAGTCCATGCGGAGGGGCCATTGAAGCTCAGAGCTCGTTCACTGATCGATTTCTTGGGTTCATTCGGATTGGCCTGCGCGCTGATCCTGATGATGTTCTTCTTGACCTTGTTCGGAACGCTCGAACAACGGCACACAAGCCTTTTTGAAGTTCAGAAGAAGTACTTCGAATCGGTCTTCCTTTCGTTCGATATCGGACCCCTGACTGTGCTGGCGCCGGGCGCGGGTTTGG
>JAJDES010000109.1 GCA_029259675.1 Planctomycetota bacterium | reverse complement strand
GAGTCCCTGGATCCTGATGCTGGCCCTGGCCTGCGTATCGATTGAGACCAAAAAAGATCCCATGGGCCCGTGGTGGGATGGACAGGGTGCCGTGATTCCCCACGACACCTTTCCAGCTGATTGCAAAATGTGTCACCTGGGGAGCAAGTGGCAGGAGATGGTCCCCGACTTTGCTTTTGATCACGAAGAGGAAACCGGCGTGGCCCTGGACGGCAGTCATGCCGAAGCCAAATGCCTGCGCTGCCACAATGATCGCGGTCCCGTCTCCGACTTTGCACGCCAGGGCTGTGTCGGCTGCCATGGCGACATTCATGAATCTCGGTTGGGGCCCGATTGCACAAGCTGTCACAACGAGGAAACATGGAACCCCTCAGGCGGACTCGAGCTGCATCGGCGCACTCGCTTCCCCTTGGTGGGCATCCACGCGGTGACCTCTTGCCGGCGCTGTCACATCGGCGCGGAGGTCGGTCGCTTCACGCCTACGGATACGGAATGCGTCACCTGCCACCAGTTGGACCTTCAAACTGCAGTGAACCCGAACCACATCAATTTGGGTCTAACGGAACGCTGCGATCGTTGCCACATGCCGACGCGCTGGTCGGATGCAGAACTCTAAATTCAAGCGCGCCGCAGTGTTGCCGGGCCGCATGGGTCTCAATCGAAATCTAAAAGGGCGGCCGGGGTGCACAGGGAAATATAAAACCAACAGAAGCTCGCCGGCATGCAAAGCGCAGATCGCAATTTGGCTACTGGGGCTTCAAAATCACGCCCTCGCCGGTGCGGCCGTTCATCACCACGCGCAATGGCTGTTCAAAACGCAATCGACGCACGAATGGAGTTTCCTCGAGAGCCGGTTGTCTCCGCAACCATTCCCAATCCAGCATTCCTTCGCCCTGATCGGGATTGACTGAGAAGTACCCGACATTGCCCGACGTTAGATTTTGAAAGAAATGCGTGCCCTGGCTGGGGGCGACGCGAATGTCCTGTAAGCCCGCTTCCACAATCACACGCGCCCCGGCGATTTGGTTCCAGCCCACTGGAATCCCCAAGCTCGGATCCGAAGAGCCCCAGCGCCCGACTCCGATCAGCAAATACGGGCGCCTTGCTTTGCTCAGCACGGCGTCAAAGCGGCCGACTTGGGCAGCAACGACTTGGCTTTGCATGCGATCGAAGCTCATGGCGTCCACCACAACGGCGTCATAGAGATTGTCCAGCTTGCCGTTTCCGAGAACTTTTTCGCAGCGACACACTAAGTCTTGCGCATCCGATTGTTCGATTTCCACGTCCTCCCGTTCGCGCGAAATCGCGAGCGGGCGCAGCTGCAAGAAAGAAAACTCTCCGCGCGGACGATTTTTGGCGGGCAAGTTTCCTGCAAACTCGATCTCGACGCCGCCACCCGTCCCCTTGGCACAGGCGTCCAATAGGTCTGCGATCAGCTCGGCCAAAGGAAAACCGTCGTGCCCCAAGACCTGTGCAAAACTGACCAAGCGCACGCCTTCGCGCGAAGTCCCCTCCACGACTCGATCGTCTGCGGCCAAGTATGTCGAGCCGAGCCAACCCAGGCGGCCGTCGGCTTCGGCAACCTCCAAAGGGTGGCGCACCAACCCGATGAGTCCTCCACTCGGTCCCGACTGAGAACCGGAATTTGGCACCGGACCGGATCCCCGCGATAGGTCCAAGGCGAAAAAGGAGCGTTGGGAGTTCTTGAGCACATCGTCCACAGAGGAGAAGCGCACTTGACGGCGGGGCGACTTGGGAGAAAAGCGCAAACAAGGATTGCCCTGCACCACGGTCCGGCCCAATCCCAAGGCCAGGGCCACAACCCCGTCCTGCGCAGACTGCCCCGGCTCCGGATAACAATTGATCGAGCGTGCAACGCCCGAAAAGTCGGGATAGAAACGCTCTTGATAGGCGTTGCCCACGATGGCCTGGATCAGCACGGCCATCTTTTCCTCTTCCAGGCGGTAGGGAGTCATGGAGACATAACTCCGTGCGCGCTCGAGGAACACCGAAGCGAAGACTTGCTTGATTGCAGCCGCCAGTTGCGTCCAACGTCGCTCCAAATCCGGATCGTTGTTGGGCAGCATGTGTGTGCTGTACACGCCCGCAAAGGGTTGCGAAAGTGAATCCTCAAGTAAGCCTGAGGAGCGCACAGCCAACGGGTAGCGCACTTTTTGCAAGTAGCTGCGCAGCGGGCCCACCGCTTCGCGCGGGAAGGGAGCGGCCACAAAATGACTGAGGACCTCCCGATCAGAATGGGCCCCCATCCCAAATTCCAACAGGCCCGGATGCTCGAGAAAAGCATCGTAGATGTCCGTAGATAGCACGAGGGCCGGCGGCACCCCGATATCAATGCCGTCGTACTTTTTGTCCAATCCCGCATCCCGCAAAATGCGATTGGCGAAGGCAACGCCTCGCGCCTTGCCACCCAGGGAACCCGAGCCCATGCGCGTAATGCCGGCATTCGGCTCAAATCGATCGCGATCAAAATTGGAGATTATCGTCCGATGGCGTTCCATTCGCGAGCGATCCACAAGTTCCAACATGCGCTTGCGAAGGTCTTCAACATTGTCGAAGTCTTCTGCGCGCAAGCTCTCGAACCGCTGGGCCAACGCAAACTCCGTACGCGCTTTAAGCCAATTGGAGAAGTGATTGCGCTCTGAATGGTAGGCGATGGATTCCGCCGGGACGCTGCGCAGCTTCTGAACCAAGCTGCGAAAATCGCTGGCCGAAGGATTTGCGCTTCCCTCCCCGTCCGCATCGGTCCAGTGCGGCTTGCCCGGCAACTGAAACACGAAATCCCCGAACCCGAATTGGAGCTCCAGCACTTCTCGCAGCTGCTGCAGCAAGACTGGCGACCCCTTCAGCAAGAATGAGGCCTCTATCCCCTCGGCCAATTGGCGGTTGCTTTCTTGGCTGGATTGCATGACCAGGGCCAAATCCGGATTGGACTCGCGCAAGCGCGTACACAGCTTCAATCCCGCAAGCGCATCGAGTTCGGACCCATGGGGAAATTCAAAATCGGATATTACGCCCAAGACCTGTTTGCCGTAGCGTTCGAAACAACTCCAGGCCTCTTCGTAACTTGAGCAGAGCAAAAGCTTGCTGCGCGCACGCATGCGCATCATCTTTTGCGAGAGGTTCAAATCCTGTGACAACAGGCGACGGGTATGCGCAAGAATCTCGGTATAGATGGTCGGCAAGAATGAAGAATAGAAGCGCACATTGTCTTCAACCACAATGATCAACGGTACACCGCGCACGCCGCAATCGTTCGGGGCGTTGAGCTGATCTTCCAAGTACTTGACCATCGCCAAGAGGATGCGAACGTCCCCTTGCCACAGAAATACTCGGTTCAAGTCG
Source organism: Planctomycetota bacterium (assembly GCA_029259675.1). Taxonomy (GTDB): domain Bacteria; phylum Planctomycetota; class UBA1135; order UBA1135; genus JAJDES01. The sequence goes on along the minus strand of JAJDES010000109.1, from coordinate 4,921 downwards.
CTCGTATCGTTATGCGCTACAAACTCTTGCAACTCCACGCCCGTGTAGGCCAAGGCCAACACGGGCATCTTTAAGTCGCGCTGACGCAATTTCCTGGCGAATTGCGCAGCGTTGCAATCTCCCGCTTGCACGCTCGTGATCACCATGTCGAAGCCCTTGTCGCTCTCCAACAATTTGAGCGCCTGAGCTGCGCTCGAGACCTGCTGCAAATCAGGAATATTGCTCAAGTTCAAATCAATGAATTGACTGAGCAAAGTTTCGTGCAGTTGACCCTCCTCCGACATGATGAAGGAGTCGTACAGGCTCGAGACCAATAGGATTCGTTGCACGCGGCGCTGCATCAGCTCATGAAAGCTGCGCAGCCTGGGTGCGAGCGGGGATCCCGTTTCTGCCGAGCCCTGTGGATTCATGCGTCCATTTGAGCCCATGCTAAGGGCGTGAACCAGCCCTAAGAACGGCCCCATGCATTCTCGCACAACAGGCCCGCACTACGCTTGGATGCTTGATTTGAGCCCGCAACTGGCCAACGATTTATGCGCCCCGTATAGGACGTTTGCGAGCATCGCGCCCCATGGGCAGGAGAATTCGACAGCGATGGCACGCGAAGCCCTAAACCAAGCCCTGATCGAGCATGGAATCCGCGACCTTTAGGAAACCGGCAATGTTGGCCCCATTGACGTAATTGCCGGGGGTACCAAAACGCTCCGCTGCATCAACGCAGGACCTGTGGATGTCCGCCATGATCATTTGCAGGCGCTGGTCCACTTCGTCGCGAGTCCATCCATAGCGCATGCTGTTCTGCGCCATTTCCAGGCCGGAAACCGCGACGCCGCCCGCATTGGCCGCTTTTCCGGGACCGTAGAGGATGCCGGACTTCAGCAGCACGCTCGCCCCGTCGGGCGTTACCGGCATGTTGGCGCCCTCGCACACCACTTGCACGCCACCCTTCAACATGTTGCCCGCGTCCTGCGCGTTGATTTCGTTTTGCGTGGCGCAGGGGAAGGCGCACTCGGCCTCACGCTTCCACAAAGGATTGTGATCCAAGCTCGCATCCGCCTCCACGTAGCTTGCATCTGTGAATTTTTCGACGTACTCGTGAATGCGCCCGCGGCGAACATTTTTGAGATCCATGATGAAATGGAGCTTTTCAGCATTGAAGCCCTCCTCATCAATAATGAAGCCTGAGGAATCGGAAAGCGAAATGACGCGCGCACCGAGCTCGACCAATTTTTCGACCGCGTACTGCGCAACGTTGCCGCTGCCGGACACCAAACAGCGCTTACCTGTTAAGTCATCCTTGCGCGTCGCCAGCATTTCGCTCGCAAAATAGACAGCCCCATAGCCGGTTGCTTCGGGTCGGATACGCGACCCACCCCAATTCTGGCCCTTGCCTGTGAGCACGCCGGTGAACTCATTGGCCAAGCGTTTGTACTGACCGAATAGGTAGCCGATTTCGCGTCCCCCGACTCCGATATCGCCCGCGGGAACGTCGGTGTTTGGCCCGATGTGGCGACTGAGTTCACTCATGAAACTTTGGCAAAATCTCATGAGCTCGCCATCGCTACGGCCCTTGGGATTGAAATCGCTGCCGCCTTTACCACCTCCCAAGGGCAAGGTCGTCAGCGAATTCTTAAACACTTGCTCGAAGGCCAAGAACTTCAAGATGCCCAGGTTTACCGATGGATGAAAACGCAGCCCGCCCTTGTAGGGTCCAATGGCGCTGTTCATTTCAATCCGAAAGCCCCGATTGACCTGCACTCCGCCATTGTCATCCATCCAGGGCACGCGAAACATGATCACCCGCTCCGGCTCGATCATGCGCTCAAGAACCTTTGCACTTCGGTATTCCGGGTGGCGCTCCATTACCAACACCAGGGAATCGGCAACTTCCTTAACGGCCTGATGAAATTCGGGTTCCGAGGGGTTCTTGGCCTTGACGTCTTGCATCAGGGCGGAAACGTAATTCTGCATCAGCACTCCAGCTTGGATATCCGGTTGCTTGGATTCGGGGTGGCGGACAGGGTGCGCGAGCACATCTGCTTTTGCTGACCAAAGGATGCCAAGGCCATAGATGCGAGCCAAGCTCCTCTCCCCAAGTCCCCGTTCAACCTCTGTTGCCGAGCTGCCCCATCCCACATCCGTGGCCTAGAGCCGTTATCCGTTCGGGCCGTCTCCCGTTCGGGGCGGGCCACGCCCCAGCAAGACCGGCGCGCACAGTCCCCCCATGCCTATTCCATCCCATTGCCCGCAGGCTGGGCTCGCCTGGGCAACATTCCTAAACTGGCCAACTGGCAGGAATCAGCCCCTGGGCCGCTCTTGATCCCTTGGGCTCCAACTGTTCGCAATTCGCCGACGCCTAGCGCTTGCCCCTACTCCATGCCCGCGATTCAGCCCTCTCTATTTCGAAGCATCGTCGCCCTCAATGCAAAGCCCGAGCTGAAACAGGTCGATCCCTCCGGGGGCCGGCCCGCAGCTCGGACAAGCTTGTTGAACGGCGTCGCCGCTTTGCTCGAAGCTGGTGAGTCCAACGCCGGCAGTTTGCTAGCGGCCCTGCCCGGCATGATTGCTGCCGCGATGGAAGCCCACGGCTGGCTATGGAATGGCTTTTACGTTTTGGCGAGCGATGACAAATTGCACGTCGCCCAATCCCACGGACCGCCGGTTTGCGCGACGCTCGAATCCAGCGGGGGCCCCTTGAGTTCAGGCATGTGCTTTGACGGGATCGCCCTCAATCAAACACTTGCGGCCTACGCGGCCAAGGACTGGCCGGGTTACGTTTCCTGCGATGCCTCGAGCGGCCTTTCAACGGTGGCGGGAATCGTCTGCCCCCTTAGGGATCCGCGCGGCAAGCCCATTGCTGTCTGGGACATGGATTCCACCCAATCCATTGAAGCCGGAGATGTGCGCTTCATGGACATCTTTTTCGGGACCCTCGCGCGCTGCATGGATATCGAATCAACGTCCTTTGAAACCGCCGACACCCGGCGACCCTGAGCCCCCGGGGGCCTCGAACGAAATCGCCTGCCCGGACGGAACGACCCGGTCCCGAACCATCCGCCAAGTTCTATCGGCCCCCCATACAGCAATTCGAGGCCCCGGGGCCCCGCACCGATGCGCCCTCAATCCGCATGGGACCTCAGGGCCCTGACCATCCGCTGCGCGGACGACCTCCCATGCCCGAGCAATCGTCCACCACAGCCCAAGCGCAGTAGGCCCCTAGGGCCCAGGGAAGTATCCTTTCCCGTAAGAATACGGGTCGCGGGATCGAATCGCTGTCCACAGAGCAGCGCCAGCTCAGGGGACGCCGGCGCAAGAGCTCGCTCTACCGACGAGACCTCCCTGTCACGCCCCCCATCAAGCTCCTCCCTCAGCGGCCCTGCGCCCTTCCACCGGTACGTCCTCTGTAGCCTTTCAGGGCCAGCAAATCCTTGAGTTTCGTTTCCGCCTCCTTCGCCGGGCTTTTCTTTGTCGCCCTCTGCCTACGCTTTCTGGCCTGGAGGCGTAAGGAGCTGTACATCAGCGGCCTGCTGTTCCTGAGCTGGGTCTTCTATGCCTGGCACCTGCCGCAATACCTGGGGCTGATTCTATTCAGCACCGCTGTGGATTATGTGGCCGCGCGCATGCTCGGCAGCACTCCGAAGGAGAAGAGCTCCAAGCGCAAGGCCATCCTGGGTGTTTCCTTGGCGGTCAACTTGGGCTTGCTCGGCTACTTCAAGTACTTCACTTTTCTGCTCACCTCGGCGCGCGACCTGGTCCATCACCTTGGAGTGGACAGCTGGAATCCGATCATTCCGGAGATCCTGCTGCCGATGGGGATCTCCTTCTATACGTTCCAATCGCTCAGCTACACGATCGACGTGTACCGTGGGAACATACCGGCCGATCGCAGCTTTATGCGCGTGGCCTGTTACGTCAGCTTCTTCCCCCAATTGGTTGCGGGACCGATTGTGCGCGCCAGCGACTTTCTCTATCAACTCGATCGAAAAAGGCCCGCGCGCTTGGGGGCTTTTCTCGAAGGCGGCTACCTGATCATCCGCGGCTTCTTCCTCAAGGTCGCACTTGCTGACAACCTGGGCCTAATTGTCGAGCGGCACTGGGACGTCACCGCTGAAAGTCCCCAGGGGCTCTTCAATTTCTCGATGATCGCCTTCTTCTCGTATCAAATCTTCTGCGACTTCGCCGGCTACTCCGACATCGCCCGCGGCTTGGCCTACATGCTCGGCTTTCGTCTGCCGATCAACTTCAACTCGCCCCACATTGCCACGACTTTCGCCGACCTATGGCGGCGATGGCACATCTCGATTTCGACCTGGATGCGCGACTACGTCTACTTGCCCCTGGGCGGAAGTCGCAAAAGCTACTCGCGCGGAACGTTCAATTTGGTCGCGGTCATGCTCATTAGCGGCCTGTGGCACGGAGCCAATTGGACCTTTGTCATGTGGGGCGCCATACACGCTATCGCGGTGATGATTGAGCGCTTTACCGGCGTTGCGCGTAGAAAGCGATCGGCCCTCGGAGAGGTACTGGGGTTCATTTGCGTGCAGTTCACGTGGGTCTACGCCTGCGGCCCCTTCGGGTCCAAGAATCTCGACCAAGCCGTCGATGTCTGCATCAATTGCTTCCGGGGCTTTGCTCAAATGGGCCAGGAATACCTCGGGGTGGGCGGCCATGAGTACATGCAATTGATGATTGTCGGCTGGGCCTTTACGTCCCCCATCTGGATCATGCACGGTCGCGAGCTCTTGAAGGTTCGCTTTGGAGTCCCGCGGCCTTCATTTACCGAAAAAGCTCTGTACGCAGGTGTGATGCTCGCTGCCACCTTCATGCTGTACACCGAGAGCCAGGCCTTTATCTACTTCCAGTTCTAAGCCCCATGCGCAGCCGAGTAAAAAGCAATCTCATTCGCAGCGCTTACGCGGCC
>JAJDES010000108.1 GCA_029259675.1 Planctomycetota bacterium | reverse complement strand
ATCCGAACCAAACGGCTCGCCTCTTTGGAGCGATCCTTCACTGGACGCGGTCTCACCCGATTCGACCTGGGCATGGCCTTGCTTGTCCGCCTTTGCCCCCTTGGCATTCTTTTGGGTGGCTTTGGAGGCACTCGAACTACTTTTTCCGGAAGGTTCGGGCTGAGCGTCATCCTCCAAATTTGAAGCCGACTCCGCCGGGGAAACGGCTGAGTCTGAGTGGAAGCTTCCAGCATCCGATTCGGGCTCGGTGGGTTCTGCAAAAGTCGCAGCAGCACCGGCGGCTCCTACCGCGGCTGCGGCGCCCAAGGCCGGGTCGAATGAAGTTCCCGCTGCCAGGGCCGAAGTCTCCTCTTGGGTGGCCGCCAGCCACGGCAATTCTTCAGCGAGCGCTTCTGAAAAAACATCCGCAACCGACCTGGTCGATCGCGGTGCCTGCACCTCTCCCCAGACCCCGACATCAGGCGGGGATTCGACAGCCTCATCCAGGGCGCGCGGGTCCTCCTCACCAATATCCAGGGCGCCGTTTGAGTAAACGGGGGCGTTGCGGCTCGCAACCTGGGGGGGCAATGGGGCCAGTGCGCTCGTGGCGGCGAGCACGAGCAATTTTAGAAGCATCTAGTGGGAATGAAGACGAGCTGAATCGGCCTTCAGGTTCCCTTTAGGAATCGACGGTCTAGGTGGATCGATAGCGAGAAGGATCGCAGTGGAAAACTACCACAGAAATTGCGGCCAGGGGAGCTGAGGAATTCTCTTCGATGGCCCTAGTGGGGCCAGCAGGCCACATTTTCGGCATTTGAATCCCCCCCACCGTAGTCGCTCAGCCCACTCTGCTAGGGAATCGTGAAGCCACCTCGCAGAGCGCTTGTATGGGAACTACTTGAGATGGGAAAAAGCCGCACAGCCCTGTGCGCAATCGAACTCGCGAGACTAGTTCAAAACAACCTCGACTTATCCAGCTCTCAAGCGAGTGAGGCAATGGAGCTTGCAATAAAATGCAAGCCGTTCAGCCCATCCCCTAAATCTGGGCGAGTCTCGATTGAAGACTAAAAAATCCACCCGCAGAGGAAAAATAACCGCAAAAAATCACCCTGAGAATCACAAGAGGTTGATCAAGGCGAGAGCGATTCAAATTGCCCGTAGCACTGCCCCAACAGGTTAAAGATTTGAACTCGATCGCCATCGCAGTCAATTGCGATGACCCGGGCGTGTCGATCGTCCGAGCCTTCCTCCACGACGACGTCATTCGGCTCGAAGACGCAACCCTCCGCGCGTCCGGAGGGGGCCAAGACCCCCAATAGCTGGCCGCTGCTGTCGAGGCATAGGAGGCTGGAGTGCTCCGCTCCCGTAGTCACGATCAAGCGCCCGTCCGCAAGTGGCGCAACCGCTGTGGGTCGAAAGGGTTGCCGAGCTTCGGTCGGCCGAATAGCAAAGTGAAAGTCGGCATCGCGAAAGACTTGAATGCGCTCCGCACCCGCTTCGGAAACATAAGTATTGCGGCCAAGAACGGCCACGCCCTCAACCCCTCGGAAGCGGTCTTGCGGGTCACCAAGCGGTCGTAGCGATTCGAGGAAAACACCTTTTTCGGGGTCAAATCGCTGAATTGCGTGCCTTCTCGATCCGCGCGAGGCCACCGCGAGGTAGGCCCTTTCGCGTTGTTCTCCGCGCGCCACGTCAACGACATGGCCCAAATGCCCCGCGTAGTCCATTTCAGATCCGTGCTCACTGCCCAAGCGCGCGATTTCGGTTCCAAAGATGCTAAAGCCGAGAAGCTGCCCGGTCGGACCGTCGCCCACCCAAATGCGATGATCATCGTCGATGCACAGTCCCGCCACAGCGCTGCGCCGTCGGGTCGGGTCGCGAAAGGAAAAACCCGGGCCCAAGCGGCGGCCATCCAAATCAAAGGCCAAGACATGGGCTGTCTTTTCGTGCCGCCCGACCCACAGCACGCCCTGATGAAGGCAAAGGCTACCTTGCAACGGGCACCTCCTCCGGTCTCAATTCGATCCACACGACCTCCGCCGGTGCGCCGAATCGCAGCGGCAGCCCGACCACACCCAACCCGCGGCTGACAATCAGTGCCGTGGAGTCGTACTCGATGCGCAGGCCGGGGTGCGGGGGTCCGAGGGTGCGGAACCAAGGCAAGTCAATCTGATGCCCATGGGTATGACCCGCGAGCACGGCCAAGCACCCGTCGCGCTTGAGCAGCGCAGCTCCTTGCGGATTGTGGCAGAGCACAATTTCGAGGTCGGTTGAGCGGAGCTCCTTGCGCGCGCCGGCGAGATCCAAACTGCGCGCCTCCTCAAGATCCTCAAGTCCGACGATCACAAGGTCCCCTTCCTCACCCTCGATGCGCACACTTTCGTTGCGCAAGAATCGAATCCCGCGCGCGGCAAAGGCCTGCGCCATGCGCCCCTCGTTGCGGCCGCGGTAGTCGTGATTTCCGAAGACACCCAAAACTCCATGGGGCGCTTCAATACGGGCTAAATCATCGAGTACCGTCAAAGCCTCGCGCCAATCGTGTGCGATTAAATCCCCGGTGATCACCACCAGGTCCGGCCGGCCCCGATTGACTTCATTCACAACGTCGGCCAGATCCCCAGCACCGAGGAAGGGTCCGGCGTGCAGGTCGGATAGCTGAGCGATGCGCAGACCGTGCAAACTTGGGCACAGAGCGGGAACCCGGATGACTTCGCGGCGTTGCACCAAGCGCGCACGACTTAGAAATCTATTGCGATAAAACGCGCGCCCCCCCATCCCCACGGCCAGGCGCTCAATGCACCAAAACAATCCGCGACGCCAAGCCCCGAAGCGCCTTGGATTCTGGCGCAAAGCAGCTCCACTCCCCCGCTTCCCCGCCTCCGCTTCGCGTGGGGAGACTTGGCCGGCGCCTTGACCGACACCAGCTTCGCGAGCGCCGCTCATTCTTCTGCAGCTGAATTTTGCTTGGCACCGGTCGCCCGCGCACCACCATCCGCTGCTTGGCTAGATTCCTGTTCCTCTCCGTTTTCGGACTCTCCGGTTTCGGACTCTCCGGTTTCGGGCTTCATGCCCCGCTTCATTACGGGCGCAGTCATTTCGTTATCGGTGTACCCGAGCGACTCCATCGCTTCACGTTCGTCGGCACCTTCCCCGACGCCTAATTGATCGGCGAAGCGCTCTTCGTGCTTTTCAAGCCAAGCTCGGACTTCCGCTTCCAAGTCCGAGCTCAATGTCTTGTCGAGTACGGCAACAAGCTCGGCCGGATCTTGCTCCAGATTGAAGAGCTCGGGCTGCACACCCTTTTCGAGCCGGTAGTCGCGGGGCAAGTGGTAGCGCCAGCGACCCGCACGCGTCAACGTCGTACCGCGTGAACATATGGAGAGGATCGAACGCTCAGCTGGATTCTGTGGAGTTTCACCATTCGAGCCTGTCCCGAGCAGGGCGAGTCCATCGAGTCCCGGGGGCGCGGCCATGTCCAACAGAGCCAGAACCGTGGGAACGATATCGAGCGTGCTCACGGTGCTCTGCAAGCGCACTCCCGCCGCAACACCCGGGCCGCGAAAGATCAGGGGCACGTGGATTTGCTCGTCGTACAACTGCTCCCCATGTTGGAAATAGAGCGGGGCAAAAAACACATCCTGCAGCTTGTCGCCCTCCGTCGCCGCCCGTTGCCAAAGCCCTTCACCGTGATCCGCTGTCAAGACAACCAACGTGTTCTCGCCCACACCCGAACGCTCCAGCCAATCAAAGAGTGTTTGCAGGCCTTGGTCCAATTGCAAAATTTCCGAGTCGTAGCGCGCGATGCGATCTTCGATGCCGCGATAAATCTCCGGGTTGTAGTAGGCGCGATGCTCCGGCCTGAGGGCCGCGGCGTGCTTGGCCATGCGCTCCTTTGTCAATCGCTCCGCCGAGTCGAAGACCTTGCCGATGGCCGGCTTGTAGGGGTCGTGGGGATCAAAGTAATGCAACGATAGGAAGAAGGGCTCGTCGGAAGCTTGAGCTCGCTCCATGACCTCCAATCCGCGACCTGTAACCTCATCGGCCAACCAACCCATGGCGCGACCACCTGTTTG
>JAJDES010000107.1 GCA_029259675.1 Planctomycetota bacterium | reverse complement strand
GACCCCTTCCTCCCGGATCGGGTGCGTGAAGAACTTGGCTTGGCGAGCAACGAAGAGCGTTTGGCGCGCGATGTTTACGCCTTGCACGTCATGTGTCATTCACGCCCTGACGCGCACTTTATCAGCGGCCGCAGAACCAATCGTGGTGACCCCATTTTTCCCAGTCGCCTGGCCTTTCACTGCGCTGCGGAGGAGGTGGCAGAACGCGTTCGCCATTGTCTCGATTACGGTCATGGGCCCTTGTTGTCCACGCCGGAACCGGAATCTGCTTCAACTGCCGCAAGTTCCAGGTCCGCTGCCGGTCCGCCGCGCTTGGCAAGCACGCCGGCCTTGGAGCACATCAGCGTTTCGGCCTTTCGGCAGTATCTGCAGTCCCCCTATCTTTATTACCTGCAACGCCATTTGGGCTTGGAGAGCATTAACGATCGCGAGAACGAACTAAACCCGCTGGCCTTCGGGAATTTGGCGCACGATATTCTCTACGCATTCGGCAAGAGCAAGGGGCGCGACAGTACGCGTCCGGCTGACATAGCCAAGTTTTTGCAGCGCGAGTTGGACCGGCGCGCACGCTCGCTGTTCGGCGAAGATCCGCTCCCGGCGGTGCGCTTGCAACTTGAGCAATTGCGCCGACGCTTTGAAGCATTCGCCGAATTCCAAGCGCAGCGCACAAGCGCAGGTTGGCGCATCGCCCACGTGGAGTGGGCGCCGAAGGGCGGAGGCATTCCCTTCCGCGTCGACGGCCAAAACGTTCAATTGCGCGGCCGCATTGACCGAATTGATGTGCATGCAGTCAGCGGAGCCTGGGCCATCCTCGATTACAAGTCCGGCGACAAGGGGGGCGACCCGCGCAGGACGCACATGGACAAGCAAGGCAATTGGAAGGACTTGCAATTGCCGCTTTATTGTCTGCTGGCGGAATCGCTGGGGCACGAAAGCATGCCGGAACTGGGCTACGCGAACTTGAGCCAAGACGCGGACTCAAGTGGCTTTGTGATGTTCAACGGTTTGGACGAAGGCCTATTGGAGTCGGCGCTGGAAACAGCGAAGGATGTTGTGCGGCGCATTCGAAAGGAAGAGTTGTATGAAATCGGGCGAGCTGTGGTGTTCGATCCGATAACAAGCGCCGTTTGCGGGTTGAATCAGTTTCTGCCCGATGAAGATGACGGGGCCATGGAAGTGACGGTGCCTGCCCTATGAGCGCGAGCCCGCATCGCTTGATCTTGGCCTCGGCGGGTACCGGCAAGACCTATGAGCTTACAGGCCATTACTTGGGGCTGCTCGTGCGCGGCGTGCCGCCCGAGCGCATTTTGGCCACTACGTTCACGCGCAAGGCGGCCGGCGAGATTTTGGATCGCGTGCTGATGCGCTTGCTGGAGGCGTCGCAGGACGAAGCGGCACGTACGGCACTCTCCGCACAAGTGAATCTGCCGCTCAATGAAGAGATGCTTACGCAGCTTTTGGCCCAATGCGCACGGCGAGTGAATCGCTTCCGCGTGCGCACATTGGATGCTTTTTTTGCGCAAATCTCCTCGCTTTATGCCCTGGAGTTGGGCCTGCCGTTGGACTGGCGCATTGCCGAAGATGTCTTGGACGTTGCCCGCAGGCGAGATGCGATCGCTGCCGCCCTGGAGGAAGCGGACGTGGCGGAGATTGTTTCGCTCTTGCGGGATCTGCAAAGTTCAGAGGCCAAGCGCGGTATTGAACGGGAGCTGCTGGCCGCTGTGGACAACATGCGCGAGATCTTTCTCGACAGCGTGCCCGAGGCGTGGGACGCCCTGCCCGTCCCCGCGGCCTTGTCCGACGAAGATTTGGCGCAGCTGCGCGCCAAGCTGGAACGTTTTGAAGTTCCGAAGACCAAGAAAGGTGAGAGCAACAAGAATTGGGCGGGCGCTAAGGGCAAGTTGTTGGCCGCGATCGACGGAGATGATTGGAATGGAGTCTTGGGGATCGGTCTGGTCGAGAAGGTGCTGGCGGGCGAGGAGAAGTTCTCAAGGGTTGAAATCCCGGCGGATTTCCGCGATCTGATTCATGCCCTTAACGGACATGTCGCAAGTGCGTTGATCGATGAGCTTCGGACTCAAAACTTAGCTACGCGCGATTGGCTCGAGCGTTTTGAAGTGGCCTACGATGCTCTCAAGCAGGAGGACGGTGCCTACTTGTTCGGGGACTTGCCGCGACTATTGGATCCGTCCGAAGTGGATCCGCTCAATGATCGCGAATTGCTTTGGTATCGGCTCGACGGCCAAATCGACCATATCCTGCTGGATGAATTCCAAGATACGTCGCCCTTGCAAAGTCGGATCTTAGAACGACTGTCAGAGGAGATCTTGTCCGAGGTCAGCGAGCGCAGCTTTTTTTGCGTTGGCGACGTCAAGCAATCGATCTACCGCTGGCGTGAAGCGGAGCCGCGCCTATTGGCTTGCATGCACGAGCGCCATCCCGTGCTCAAACCTGAGGAACTTTCGCGATCGTGGCGCTCGTCCCAGGTGATTCTAGATACGGTGAATGAAGTCTTCGCGCAACTTGGTGATCAAGCTTGCTTTGACAAGAAAGAAGCTCGCGAGCAAGCGGCTAGGCATTGGTCGGCGAATTATCCCAACCACGAAGCGGCGCGCACGGAATTGCCGGGTGCGGCCAGCTTGTTGGAAGCCGATCTTCCCGAGGAAGATGAAAAGCCGACGCTGCCCGTTCTTCGATTGGCCGCTGCCCGGGCGTCGCAGATTGCCAAGGAGGCGCCTGGGGCCAGCATCGGAATCTTGCTGCGCAGCAAGAAATCACTGCCCACACTGATCTTTCTGTTGCGCCGCGAAGGACTCAACGCAAGTGGTGAGGGCGGCAATGAGTTGGTGGATTCGGAAGCTGTGCTGCACCTTTTGTCGCTGGTTCAGCTTTGCGATCACCCCGGCGATTCCATGGCTGCGTTTCACTTGGGTTCTTCAGCTTTGGGGGCAGGCTTGGGGGTGTCGTGGTTGGCTTCCGCCAGGCCCGAATCGAAAGAGCTGCGCGCTCAGTGGGAAGATCGCCGCGCGGAATTTGCTTTGAGCATGCGCGCGCGAATTGCGAATGAGGGCTACGGAGAGTTTTGCCGTTCGATGCGCGAGTTTGTGCGGGCGGGTTACGGATCCTGGGATGTGCGCCGATTCGATCAATTGATTGAATTGGCACTACAATCGGAAACGCAGGTCGGACCGCGCCTGGTGGATTTCGTGGACTTGGTGCGCATCACGCGCGTCGAAGATCCGACCATGGCTCAAGTCAAGGTCATGACCATCCACGCCTCCAAAGGGCTGGAATTCGACGCCGTCATCTTGCCGGACTTGGATGGCTTGCTGATTCGGTCGGACAAGCTGTACTCCTCGCGCCCCGATCCACTGGCACCGGTCGCCGAGGTGAGTCACAACCGCAGTCAAAACGTTTGCGACTTGGATCCGGGCGGGCTCGGTCGATTGCGCGATGAATCGGAGGCGCGCTCCATCGAAGATGCCCTGTGCGTTTTGTATGTGGCCATGACGCGGGCCGTCCATCGGCTCGACATGATTGTCGCCGGCGTAAAGCCAAACAGCAAAGCGGGCGGAAAGAGCTACGCGGGATTGCTGAAGCAGGTGCTCGCGCGCGGTGATGCAGCCGCAGACGGAGTGCTTTGGGAACATCCGGGCAGTCGTGCCGATTGGTTTCCTTCGGCCGAGGTGGCTAGCCGCGAATCTGTTGACGGGTCTAGGCCGCTGCGGGCCGAAGCCCTTGTGGGGATTTCCGACGATCGGCGTCTATTGCCCCGCCGCAGCCCATCGGCGCTGTCGCATTCGAGGTCGCGGCCCGCTGGAGATCTCTTGGCGGCACCCCATGTCGGTGCCATGGCGCGCGGCAGTCTGATTCACCGTTGGATGGAGGAGATCGAGTGGCTTGAGGATGCGGGCTTGGATGCGGACGCCATGCTCGAAATCGGCGAGGAACTCGAAAGCGATCACGGCAAGCTGGAAACCGTTTGGAAGGAGTTTGAAGCCAGTTTGGCGCAACCGGAGGTGGCGGCATTGCTCAGCCGATCCATGCAGGGCCAAGCTCCGGAGGAAGTGTTGGAACTGTGGCGCGAGCGGAGTTTCGCAGTTGTCATGGCCGACGAGGACCATGCCGAATGCCTGTGGACGGGTGCTTTTGATCGCGTGCTCATTCGGCGCTCGAAGGATCGCATCGTCGGAGCCGAAGTTATTGACTTCAAAACGGATCGAGTGAACGCCCAGAACATGCAGGCACGTGCTGATCGATATCTCCCGCAGCTGCAAGCCTACTGCCGAATCCTCGCGCAGATGTTGGGCCTAAAGATCGAAAATATTCGCGCGCGCTTGGCCTTTTCAGCCGCTGGGCGAGTTGTTGAATTGCCGTCCGCATAGGGCGGAACTTGCTATCCACGCAAAAGGGCCGGTGCTTTCACCAGCCTTGCGTATCGGCTGAGGGAGGCTGCGGGAAACCCGCGTACGCCAAGCTCACTGCTTCAGAGCTGCGCAGGCTTTGCCCATGAAACTCATCATCTCCATGTCCGGCATATTGCCGAAGTCCGCCGCCATTCGCGGGTTCTCGCGGGCCATGTTTGCAACGGATTGCTCGATTGCTGCATCGCCGCCGGAAAAGGCTTCGATTAATGCTCTCCAACGCTTTGCAAGCGGCCGAACGGCGTCGGACTCAGGCAAGGCCCCGGCCTCCATTTGTTCGCGGACCGCTTCGATCAGCGCTTGCCAATTTGCTTGGCCATTCTCAATGGCGTCCACTCCAAGTTGCTCGCGCCTCTGTCGGAGCGACTCCAGTTGAGCATCAGTGAAATAGCTCTCCATGGCGTTCATGGCTTCAAGCGTTTCCAAGAGCGCATTGCCGTTGGGGGCGGAGCGACTCTTGAGCGAACTTTGAATGCCAATTAAGCGTTCGTGCAGACGCGAACTCAGTGCGAGTTGCTCTTCCAGTTGCTTGACATGCTTTTCTACGGTTTCCAGCGGCGAGAACTGCGCCTCGTCGAGACAAGTCCGAACCTCGCTAAGGGACATGCCCAACTCCTGCAACGAGCGAATTTGTTGCAAGCGCTCGACATCCTTACGCGAATAAAGCCGGTGCCCGCCCGGCGAGTGAAGGGACGGTGTGAGTAGGCCCAATTCGTGGTAGTAGTGAAGAGTGCGAACCGACACACCGCTGCGTTTGGACAGCTGTCCGACTTTCATGTCTGCAAATGCCATGGCGACCTCCGATGGGGTTTTGGTTGGCACGCGATCCTAGGGGCTCACGCGGCGTTAGGTTCAAGCGCCAAATATTGAAATTTAGTTGGAGGGGCGAGGGAGGGGCCGCCAGCGCTATTGCGCCTCGTTTGGAGCCGGCTACTGACTGCGCGTGGGATGCGGACTAAGGTTGCAACATGAGCTCGAAAGGTCCCTTGCTGCATCTGCTCTCCCAGCGTCCTCGGCGAACGGGGAGCGGAGTTTCCCTGGACGCCACCCTGCGCTACGCGGAGCGGCAGGGCTGGCGCCAATCCACCGTCTTCGGCACACCCAGCCTGGATCCTGATTGCGAAGTTGGCGGCCTGAAGGCTGCTCGAGTGCATCCGTTGCACTTTGGCGAAAGTCCACTCGACTTCCCCGTGCCGGGCATGAGCGATGTGATGCCCTATGCAGCGACACGCTTTTCGTCCATGTCGAGCGATCAGTGGGACGCATATGTCGCAGCCTGGCACTCACACTTGCAGCGGGTGACTGCGGTCGTGCAGCCACGCTTGATTCATGCCCATCACCTGTGGCTAATGTCCTCGATCGCGAAGGACGCCGCCCGAAATGTGCCGCTTGTAATTCACTGCCATGCGACAGGATTGCGGCAAATGGAGCTGTGCGCCCCCGCTCGTGTCGAACCGATATGCGCCGGCTTGCGCGCAGCGGATGCAATCGTCGCTCTGCACGAAGGGCATCGCGAGGCCATTACAAAGCGCTTGGGCATCGGCGAGGAACGCATTCATGTCGTGGGAGCGGGCTTTGACGAGACGCTCTTTCATCAGCGGGGTCGCGACGAGAGCAAAGCGCGCGGGCATGTTCTCTTTGCGGGCAAGTTCAGTTCAGCGAAGGGGCTGACTCCCTTGCTGGATGCCTGGGAGAAAATTGCAGGCAAGCGTCCCGAGGCCCGGCTCCACATCGCGGGCGCGGGCAGTGGCCCCGAAGCGGACTCCTACGCAAAGCGTTTCGACTCGTGCGGGCCGAGCGTGATTCAGCACGGTCGATTGGAACAACGCGACTTGGCCGAACTCATGCGCAACTGCGCCGTCTTGGTATTGCCGTCTTTCTATGAGGGCTTGCCCCTGGTTTTGGTTGAGGCGGCGGCTTCCGGCTGCAGGCTTGTGGCGAGTGCACTTCCGGGCGTGGAAGAGCAATTGGCCGGTCCCCTGGAGAAAGTCCTGACTCTGCTGCCCATGCCGCGCATGATTTCAGTCGACAAGCCCGACCCGCGCGATTTGGCCGGCTTCACCTCGCAACTGGAGGCGGGGTTGGAGCGGGCTTTGGATCAACGCGGGCATCTACCCGGTTCGGGCTTGGATGCTTTTAAGTGGGAGACGGTTTGCAAGCGCATCGAAACCGTTTGGTTGTCATTGCTTTGACGACTCAGGTGCCCGAACGCGCCGGAGTCCGGAGCGGTTCCGGGAGGCGGTTACCGAGAAGCGTTGGGGTGCGAACGCAGCCAAAGCTTCAGCTCCTTATCCAGAATGGCCGCATCGGGCTCATCGCCGACCTCATGTAGCGGATTGCGCTCATGCGGATCCCGCAGCCGATCGTAGAAGACCGTCGCGGGGTCTGCACTTGGATCGTAAATCAGCGTCCATGCGTGCGTTCGGATAGCGACCTGGTTGGTGCCACTGCTGACCGAAGTGAGGCGCTGGCGTGGATCGATTAACAAGCTGAGAGGTCTTGACGCAACCACGTGATCTTCGGTTGAGCCCGATTGGGTCCAACGCGCCAGGGGCTCGATCTCAAGCGTATGCATGATGGTGGGAAAGATGTCGAGATTCTCCGCCATGCGATCATCTATGCGGCGAGCCAAGCGTTTCTCGTCCGGGAAGTGAATGAGAAGCGGAACGTGAACGAATTCAACATTCAGGTCCTTGCGAAGAGGATTTTGCTCGAATCGAAAGCCCGCATCGGAGTGAGCAATCAGCATGCTTTCCGCGAAGAGTTTCGCCGATTTCAGCCGGTTGATAAGCGAAGCCGCAGCTAAGTCAGCTGCCGCGAGTGAATGGCTGCGTTGCTCAAAAATGGAATCGCCCGCAACGTCGCGGAACTCCGATCCCGACTTCTCAGCTTGAAACAAATCAAAGTAGACAAAGAAGAAAATGGGTCGAAACCCTTTGGCGAGCGTTGTGAATTCCTCGCTGGTGTCCGTCGCGAAGCGTTGGTAGGACGTGCTCGAATCAAAAAGGTGTATGTGCTCAAAGCCGCGTTGCAGGCCCGATTGGAAGTCCAAGTTGTCACTGCGCACAAATGCGTGCGTGGCATAGCCGGCATCGCGCAAACTTTCGGCCAAGGTCGAATCCGTGGCGAAACTTTGTGCGTGCGACCGCTGAACGCCGAGAAAAGACTCGCAGGAGTCCTGGGCGGCGGGGCTTTGGGCGAAGGCGTTTTCGAATAGAAGCGCTTCCTCGCAAAACTCACGCAAGTGCGGCGTCTTGCTGGGACCCGCGTTGTAGCGCGCCATCTCTTCGGGCCGAGTGGACCCCAAGGTGAGCAAGATGACGTGGTTGCGCGAACTGGGTGTGGGGGCGGCCTCAGTCGGTTTTAGTGCGGCGGATGCCGTTGCTGCGAATGCGCCGATCAGGCAGGCCCAACCAAAAATTCCGGTCAGCGGCCCGGGCCATTGCTGCTTTGTCGGTACTTTGCGGCGCTTCATGCGCAAGCCGAAGATGAGCGCCAATATCCCCAGCACGGCTGACAAGAGCAGACGATCCTTGAGCGCATCCCACATCCAAAGAACATGGGGCAGAGACAGTCCGAAGCGAAAGTGGGTCGTGCTCCAAGCCTCGGGCCCCTGCAAAACGAAACTCAACCAAGATGCTTCGACGGCAAAGGCGCAATACGCAAACAACCGGAGATTGGAGCCCCTCCACATGCGCACGGATGCCCAAAGAACAAGCGGAATCGTCGCGATGAAGGTCAGCGTTACGCTGCGCAGAACTTCCGTACTGATCAGCATGGCCGCGAGGTGGTCGCGACCGGCTTCTAGGTGCCCTTGATCCGCGATGAGGGTTCGCGTTTGAAGCCATGCGCCAATTGCTGCAGCGAGCATGGCCGGCCCGATTAGACAGGCCGCGAGCCTCGCCAAAGGACGATTCTGCGGCGGTATGAACTTCGGAGGAGCCATCGGCGGGGAAGACGGGCGAGCGGTCTTCCCTAGTCAGTAATCGATTGAGCGCGGCGTTTCAATGTGCGCGAAACGAATTGCGCGTCAATCCGAGAGAGATTCAGCTGGCCATCATCGCCATGCTGAAAATGCCGCCGACAGCTACCAATCCGAAGGAGCACCAGGCGAGCAAGCGGCCGACGGCCAGTTGATTTTCTTCGAGCCTGCGAGTTGTGAGCAGCAGCATCATGTTCAAGCTCGAAAGCAACATGCCGACAACGAAGATGCAGATCGCAAAGACTCCCAAACCTGTTTGTTGGGCGAAGGGAAGGATCAGCGCGATGGCAGCGAATCCAATTACGGTGTAGAAAACGCTCACCCAAACCAAACCTCGCATTTGAGTTGCAAGGGGCGAATCGGTCAGGGTTTCGTTGTGAGACTCGGTGCTGGACTTGGAATTGGATTTGGGCATGGCTGATTTCCTCTGCCGCGAATCCTATAGACTCACTCCCGATTCGGTGGATTTTTGGAGCGCATTGAAGCGAACTTCTCCCAAGTGCATCCCCAGGCGGCTTTTGAGGCCGTCGGGTGGCCGGACGGTGGCTAAGTTCGTGGGTCAGCCCGAAACTTGCGCCGCTACCGATCGAACCCGAAGAGGCCGTGATTCGGCGGCGGACCCCTTCGGAAGCAGCTGAGGAATGTCAGTTCTGCTTGGTGAGTTCCTCTCGCACGATAAGGGCCAGTTCACTGAGAACTACGCCCAAAGGGCGGCCCAGGGGAGCGGAATCATCGCTGTTGAGCTGAATGGCCGCAGCGACGCCGACGTCCGGGAAATAGGCCATTGAGCTGAGATAGCCAGGCATGAAGCCGTCGTGACCAATCCAGGTCCCCGCGTCGGACTCGCGCAGAATCACGCCCAAACCATAGTGCGCAGACGGCCCCAATTCGGGGGCTTCGACACTTTGGTGAAGGCTTCCCATGTACTCGCATTCGAGGGCGCTGCCGCTGTATAGCAGTCGAGCCCAGCGGGCGAGATCCATCGGCGTGTTGGCCCAGCCTCCCCCACACCATTCAAATTGTGGATTGAAGCGGAAGCGACCTGCGGCTTGGGTCGAGTCCGCGTTGACAAAATCGCGACCCGCCACGACATGACCTTGAATGACGCCCGGTAAGTCGCGCGAATTTGATGGGATGGTGTCCGCTAGTTGCAGGGGCTCAAGCAGCACTTCCCGCGCCAAGTCATAAAACTTTTTGCCGCTGACCTTTTCGATCAGCATCCCGACCAAAATGTAATTGGTGTCCGAATAAGCCCAGCCCGCACCGGCTTCGAATAGCGGCTCGTCATCAAATACGAACTCGAGCAGTTCTACGGGAGTCCAAACGCGGTCGGGTGCGCTCACCAGCGCCTTGGCGAACTCAGGTTTGAACACGTAGCGAGGAATGCCGCTGGTGTGCTGAAGCAATTGATGCAGGGTGACGGTTGAGCCGTTGGGGACGCGCTCCAGCCATGAGTTCGGTTCCAGAATCTCAGCCGCGCGCTGGTCCAGGCTCAATTCGCCTTTCCCGATTAGATGCAGGGCGATGGCGCTCACATAGGTCTTGCCGATGCTGCCTGAGAGCATCTTGTCGGCGGGCCGCATCGGAGCGCCCTCGGCTATCGATGAAACTCCGGATGTCACTGCCAGCATGCTGTCGTCGGGCAAGATCAATGCCGCCGAAGCACCCGGGATGCCCGCGCTCGTCAGGCTGTCCAGGATGTCCTGGGCGCGTTTCGCAATTCGGCGTCTTGTGCCCTGCTCACAGCGCCCTTTGCCCTTCTTGCGCGACGACTTTTCGACTAGCTCTGTGAAGTCGGAACCCCGGCTGTCAGCGCGCAGTTCCGGTGAGCTCAAAAAATCTGAATAGGGCCGATTGGGGCCAAAGCCGGACAGCAGGCTTGATCCGGCCAAGAATGCGGCCAGAAGGGGCGCGCGGTAAGAAATCAAAAGCATCCTGGCGTTCTAGCTCCACGCGGCGAGTCTGCTAGTAACCGGCTTGTTAGAAGCTCCGATGTTGCGCGATCATTCTCTCATCCGGGAAAGCGCGGGCCGGCTTGGCCTCATTCGGCCGAATGCGTCAGTGCGAACAGGACCAAACCCGTGCATGGCAAATTGCCTGCGATTCGTAGAGAAAGCGGCCTTTGCGGACATTCTTGCAGCAGCGGGTGCCCTGCGGTGGGCAGCGCACAGGGCTCTTTTGGATGCCGTATCGGTCGGAGCCCCGCAGCCCAGGTGACACAGCTTCTCGATCGGTCGCGCGCCGGCGAGCCTTCCGCCTTCACTTGTTCTACTTGAGTGAAGAGCCCACACGCTGGGCGTGGTTGTGCGGCATTTGGGCGCTCGCTTGATCGTGGACCGCGTTTCGAGCCTGATTGTTGTCGAACGGGTAAATTCTGAGCGCGAAAATCGACCAAGATTGCTCGAATACGCAGCGCAGCCGGCGATAGCGATTTGCGACCGAATCTTTCGGCGTATTGGGCGCCGCACGAAACTCCTGTTAGCACGTACACATGCACACTTTTTTAGCCACAGCCCTGATCGCCCTCGCCCCAGTCTTCCCCGCGCTTGGGGAGCAATCCGTTGCGCAGGATCCTTCGACGGAAACTTTGTCGGCGACTCCAATCGAGGCGCGTGCCAAGGAAGTTATGGAGATGGTTTTGGCCAAGCCGGATGTGGACGAAAGCCTGTTCCACGAGAGCTTTCTCGAAGCCGTGCCACCGATCAAGATGCGTTCGATCCTGCGCAGCTATCATCGTCAATGCGGCGCCATCGTTGCGCTGAGCACCTTGGAATTGGATAGCAAGTACTTCGGTCGCTTCCGCGCGCTCGGGGAAACGGGCCAGGAATTCATAATGACCCTTGGGGTGGAAGAAGGGGAGCCGCACGGGATCACCACTCTGCTCTTTGGCGCAGCCTCCGAGTCCTTACGCAGTTGGGCGGACCTCGAGGCGGCTTTGAAAGAGTTGCATGGTGTTGTGACGTTCTCCGTTGCGAAGCTTGGTGAAGGACAGCCCAAACCCTTGTTCGACCTGCAACCCGAAGTGGCGCTTGGGATCGGGTCCGCATTTAAGTTGTACATCCTCGGCGCATTGGCTGAAGAAATCGCCGCGGGCAAGCGATCCTGGAGCGACACGCTCGAGCTGAAGGAGAATTATCGGTCCTTACCGTCGGGCATCCTTCAGACGTGGCCCGTTGGTGCGCCGGTTACGCTGCATACGTTGGCCTCGCTGATGATCTCCCAGAGCGACAACACGGCGACGGATCATTTGCTGTTTTTGCTGGGGCGTGAGCGCGTGGAGGCGCAAGTCGAGCGCATGGGGAACGTGCATTTGGAGCGTTTCCAACCCTTCCTGTCCACAGGCGAAATGTTTCGACTTAAGGCCGGCGAAAACGGACGCCATGCATCTGAGTACCTGAAGCTGCCGATTCAAGCCCGTCGCGCTTTCCTTGAGGAAGTCATCTGGCCCATGGATTTGAAGCAAGTCAATGGGGCCAAGCTCTTAACTCCCTCGTACATTGACTCGATCGAGTGGTTTGCTTCGACCCACGACCTTTGCCGCACTATGGATTGGTTGCGTCGCAAAATAGAAGCCGGCGATACGACCCTTGCGGGTGTTTTGGGCATCAACCCGGGCATCCCCTCGGGTGGAGCTTTCAAGTATCAGGGCTACAAAGGCGGATCCGAAGGGGGCGTCTTGAACTTGACGTTGTTGGTGCAAACCAAACAGGGTAATTGGTACGCCTTGGCCAGTAGTTGGAACGACACGGAAAAGGTCGTTGCAGAAGCGACGCTCGTCGGCCTAATGGAAAAGGCGCTGATTCTTTGCGCAACAGAGGATCAGCCCAAATGAAGCGCTGTATGAGGCACTGTGCTAATCATTGGCGCGGCGAGCGCTAACCCCGCAGCTGATGCCGCACCTAGTCTTGCTGCGGTTGCGAATCCATATCGACAGCGAGGTCCACTAATAGCGAAGTGAACATTCGCAGGTCGAGCAGATACTGCGAGCGCTCAACAAATTCATGCTCGCTGTGACCGCTGTAGGGAACGCCTGGCATTTGCGGTCCGAAGTTGACGCCCGCTGGAACCATGCGTGCGTGGGTGCCGCCGCCAATGGCGATCGGTTCCGCATCTTCCATGCCGGTGTAGTGCCGGAACGTATCGAGCAACACATTTACATGGGGAGCTTCAACGGGCGGGTGCGGTTCGCCCACAGAGCTCGTGTGTTCAATCTCGATGCCCGTTGATCGGCTCCATTCGGTCAATGCGGAATCGATGGACTCTTGCACTTGAGCTTTGCTGCGTCCGACCGGACGGCGCAAGTTGATACCGGCCCAAAGTTTGCCGTCGCGCTCTTCGAGCTTGCCCAAGCTGATGGTTAGGGGCCCCATGAAGTCGTCGGCATAGGCCACGTCGCCGAATTTCTCGGCGTAGTACCCTGTGCCGATCATGTCGTTGATGAAGCGCAGCATGTGTGCCGCCGTGCTGGAAGGCCATTCAACGCATCCCAGAAGTTGCGCCAAGTGTGTGATTCCATTGCGACCCTCCTGGGGGCTGGAGGAATGGGCGGAGATCCCTCTAGCCGTGATGCTCAGTCCAGTGCTGCTGGGGAAAAAACCGAAGCGAACATCTTCAATCGCGCGGGCGGCGGCCATCAGCTTCGACTCCAATTCCGGCGTTGCGTTCGAAATTTGAGCGCTGGCGTCCTCGGGCACCTGCGAGAGGAAGAAGCCGCCGCCGAAATGAAGCAGTCCCGGCCGGTCGGAATCCGGCGCCTGCAATTGCATCCCGACTTCGATCGAGCACCAACCCTTCTCGGCGATGACGACCGGGTAGGAGGCGTCGAAGGCCACGTTTAACGGAGGCGGAGGATTGGCCGCCAAGAACTCTCGAAACGGATCCCAGTCGGATTCCTCTGTGTACGAGACGATCAGCTCGATCCTGCGCTTCAAGGGCAGCCCGGCTTCGGCGATGGCTCGCATGGCGTAGAGCGCATTCACAATCGGGCCCTTGTCATCCTCGGTGCCGCGCCCGACGAGCCGGCCGGGTTCGCTAGTTTGATCCAAGATGAAGGGGCTTGCGGCCCACTTGGTCGGATCGGCTGGTTGGACGTCGCCGTGGGTCACCACTCCCAGGCGCTCGGGACCCTGTCCCAAGGCGATCACGACGACGGCTCCATGATCTTCGAACTCGAGGCCGAATTCCGAAGCAATTTCTTTCAAGCGCGCGCTCATGGCCTTGAAGGAAGCATGCTCCGCGTTGGCGATGCCCGCTCTTGAGAAAGTGTCGTAAGTGACCAATTCGCCCAGTGTGGCGATCGATGCTTCGCCAAAGCGTGCGACGGTTCGATCGGCGAGTTCGATAGCGGTCTTGGAGGGCAAATCCGATCGAACTGGGTGCGGCGAGGGATCGGCGGGGGCGCAGAGGGCCGTGGCCCAAAACAACATTAGTTTCGTGAACATGGCCCCAGTTTACGCTGCGGAACAGGCTCCCACGGGACTTGGTTGTTCAAGATCCGTTGGCTGCTTCGCACCTGGGCTCTGTAATCGTGTGGGTGCAAAAGGGCGCGCTGTGGATGCGCGCGGCTGGATTAGAATGCTTCGCTCGCGCAACTGCTGCGCCGGTCCCAATCTCAAATACGCATGCGTCCGCTTTCGGAATTACTCCTGGATCACGATGAGCTCGATCGGCTTTTCTTGTGCCATCAAGAGGCCTTGCTGTCCAGGGATGTGGCCGAGGCGGCAAAGTGGCTGGACCGCTTTTCGCGATTGCTGTCCGTTCACATGCAGCGCGAAGAAAACTGCTTGTTGCCGGCCTTTGAGGCCCTTGCGCTGGAAATTCCGGGTGGAGGCCCGGAGCTCTTTCGCGCCGAGCATCGCAAGCTGGGAAAGCTTTTGGACGAGTTACACAAGCGACTTGAGCAGCTTGCAGATGTACCCGATTTGAATGCTCGCACTGTGATTGAGCTGTTGGACTCAGAATTTACTTTCAAGCACTTGCTTCAACACCACGACTCGCGTGAACGCAAAGTGCTTTACCCGGTGCTCGACCAACATTTGGATGACGCGCGGAAGCTTGAGCTGTGGCGAGCGATGGAGGCCCAGGCCTCCGAATGATGACACCCGCATAGGGGATCGAAACAGGCTGCGTATAAGAGTCGAAAATAAAGTTGCCTCCACGCAAGCCGAATCGAGTAGCTGTGTTCAATCCGCGTACAAGCGCACCACGTCTACGCCGGCTGCGCGCCATTCGCCCAGCGCGGCAAAGATCTCAGCTTCAGAAGCATAAGAAGAGATGACAATGCAGTCGCCCGGTTGAATGGCGAAGGTGTTTGGATTCAAGCAAGCGTATTCACCGAGCGTGATGCCCCAGCGCGAGGGTGACGAATCAAAGATTCCTTGCAGCTGGAAGCGACTGGCGATGTCCGTGAAGGCGAGCAGTTGCGAAGTGTGAATGCCGGCTCCCCAAATATAAATTTTGCGACCGGATTCTAGATTGTCCAGGCGCTTCGACGTGCGTTTCCAGTGATCCTTTTCCCGTTGCAGGGTTTGTTCCAAGCGCGCCAATCCGCGCGCGGCGCCAGCAGGTTCAGCGTTTGCTTTTACCTCTGCAGGTGCGGCTCGAGCAATGACCGCAACGACAGGGTAAATGTCATCCTCAAACTCTTTGTCGATGCCGACGATTTGATATCCCGCCAGCTCCAGCATGCGCGTGAGCGAACCTTCGTCGAAGTAATTGACATGCTCGAAAGACAAATAGCCGGGCGCAAACAACTCGGGCTTTTCGAATAGCGGCACTTCAACAACAATCCAGCCGTCCGCACCTTGGGCTTCACGCGCGCGGCGCAAAACCTGCAGCGGATCCAGGAGGTGTTCCAGCACATGGGTCATGACCCACAGCTCGGCCGGGTCCACTTCGGAGCATTCCTCAATGGATCCAATCAGATACTCAATGCCATAGCGCTCGCGCGCGACTTGCGCACTTGCCGGACTGGGATCAATTCCCGCAACGCGCGCCGTTCCCGCTTGCCGCAATCGATCCAAGCTGTAGCCATCGGAGCAGCCAACCTGGAAGGCACTCGTCGGGGCCCGGCCGAG
Organism: Planctomycetota bacterium; assembly: GCA_029259675.1. Classification (GTDB taxonomy): domain Bacteria; phylum Planctomycetota; class UBA1135; order UBA1135; genus JAJDES01. The sequence continues at coordinate 380 of JAJDES010000107.1, read as the reverse complement.
TGCGTGCTCGATCATGTGCAAGAGCCGAGTGATGCCGCGCCGTTTGCGGGGGTGGGGCTCGCCCTGCCTGCCGGGACTCGTGTAGACGGCGTGCTCAGCGTAATAGCGCCGGAGCAAATCCCTCGTGGCCGCCGGAGTCTGCAGAACCAAGCCGCAGCCGCTGCAGGCCCCGAAACCCAAATCGCATGCGCCCAGCCCGGGCAAGGCCCAGCGGGACTGGCTGGCCGGGAGGACGGTGGTGCCGCACAAAAAACAGGGTCTGGCCATGGTGGATGCCGGATCCTGGAAGGAGGGCCAGGGGCGCCGGTGAGAGCATGCTAATGGGAAGCGCTGAGTTGGGCGATATAGGACTAGTGCTCCCCGACACGGAATACCGACGC
>JAJDES010000106.1 GCA_029259675.1 Planctomycetota bacterium | reverse complement strand
GCCAATGCCAATTGAAGCCCACTCCAGCGCCTGCGATCCAAAGCTCCGCAATAGGCGCTGAGGGCCCACAGGGTCGCGAACATACTGACCGGATAATAGCGAGCTTGGCGACTGTGCAAGAGGAAGGGAATGCAAGTGCTCAGCAGCAATATCGAAATGCGCGCGATGCGTCTATCAGCTGTCAATTGCAGGGCCACTCGATACAACATCCAAAGCACGCCCAATCCGAAAAACGCAAATGGCAAGCGTGCTGCGAGTGTCGAAACGCCGAAGACCCAAAAGGAGCCGGCGCAAATGTAAAGTTGCATCCATGGCGAAAGCACCCAAACGAGTTCGTCGTTGTAGTCCTCTCGTTTGGCGACAATCCACTGGGTGATGTAATTCTTGCCGTCGAAGGCGGTCGGCAGGCCTTCGTCCAAAATGCTGCGGGCCAAGCAGGCGGCTTCGGCTTCATCGGTCCAAAGCCAGCGATCGCCGAGGTTTTGAAAAAGGAGGTAAGCACCCACGAGCAAGGTGGCCCAAAGCCATGGGTCGCGCCAACTGGAGAGCCCCGCACCGGGTGCAGCCTTCAATCGCGACGTGGGGCTGGAAGCTTGTTTCTCCAGCTGCGAAGGATCCGCGCCTTCCGAGGACTGTGATGTTGATTCTTTCAAGCTCAATCAGCAGTCGTTGTTCGCCGTCGGGGCATCGCCTGTGGGCAAGCGCACTTTGGATCCGGATTCAACAGCAACAGTGGTCTGAGACTGCAGCTGGTTCGCAAGCCAAAGCCGTCGCGCTTCGTCGACTTGGAGAGCTGGGCATTCGCTTGAGTGCTGGGCATGGCTCGTGCTCTTCGTCAGTCGGGGAGAAGGGACTGTGTCTGGGAATCTGTGCGAACGGATTTCGCCCAAAGGGGAACACAGAGGGGTACTTCGTGGGGGTCAGTCACACCGCAGGTACCAAAATCCAACTGCGGACGTTTCACTAGCCATTTGGAAGGATGATACGGGAGTTCCCAAGAGGTGGTCAATTGAAGCCTGTGCCGGCAGTTTGCTCGCCGGCCTACGCGAGTATGATGCCCAGCTTCATGTGCCGATTATCAACTTGCCCTTGGTGGATTTCTTTGAAGTCCGGGCGAAGCCCCTACACCGCACTCACCGGGCCCCAAGCGGGGATTTCCGACGCGCGCACAAGCGCCCAATCGGCACCCCGGCAGGGCTGCTGGAAATCTCAGATGCAAGCCCCGCGTGGATCTCATTCCGTATCCAGCCATCCGATCAGAGTTTGGATCGGGCTGATCTTCCTGATCCTTGCAGGCTGCGCCAAAGAGAAGCCGGCAATCGTTCGTACGGAAGAGTTTGTGAATCTCATGCCCCACGTTTCCGAAGGGGTGGGGAAGCACCCGAAGCTGCGCGAGCCATTGATGGGCACAGTGATCGGCGACGCATTGCTGATTCGAAAGACTCGAGAATTCATCAAATTGCAGGATCTGAAGTTGCCGCGCAAATTTAGCCTGCACGGATCGTTGGCAATCACCACCCCCGCACCTGCGCAGCACGCACCGGCTTTTCTGTTGGGGAAAGTGCCCTTGGTGTTGCACGCCAACGCCTTTTCAAGTCAGGGCAAATCACACTCCGCGGAAGTTCCTTTGGTCTTCGAGGCTACCAAGGAAGGCAGTTGGATGCCGTTCAAGCTCCAACTGAGCTTTCCATTCCAACCCAAAGCGATGACATTGTGGTTCGACCGCAAGGGGGCCCAATCTCCCGAGCTGGAAGGACTGCTGTCTATACTGCGCTTGCAGGCGCATTGGATGGCCAATCACGAAATCCTTCCGCGCAAGCCCAGGCAAGTTCTGCTCATCACCACCGACACGCTGCGCAAGGACTACCTCGGTTGCTATGGGAACCTGGGCGTGAAGACCCCGCGTCTCGATGCTCTGGCCCGCGCTTCGGCGTTGTTCGAAGATTGCTTTGCGGTCAGCAACGTGACCAACCCTTCGCACACTTCGATTCTGACTTCGCTGTACCTCAAGGATCACGGCGTCACGGACAATTTTTCGCGTCTGTCGAAGGAGGTTCCGACATTGATGGATCGTTTGGGCGCAGCCGGCATGCGAACGGCCGGTTTCGTGAGCTCCTTCAATTTTCAACCCGACAAATCGGACTTCAATCAGCGCTTCGACGAGTTCTTCCCCTGCGACGTTTACTTCGAGCGCAGAGCAGAGGATGTGAACGCAGACTTGCTGCCCTGGCTCGGCAAGCACGCCAATGATGACTGGTTTGTGTGGGCGCACTACTTCGACGTGCATATGCCCTACAAACCGCCGGCGCCCTACGACCGCATGTTTGATGAAGAAGGTGAGGAGGAAATCGAGCTGCCGCTGGACTACGGCGGCAGTTTGCGCTGGTTCTCGGGTTCCAATTCGCTGGGGCACTACAAAGCTCAGTACAAGGGTGAATTGGCCTATTTAGATGACCAACTCGGTCGCGTCTTCGACAGGCTCAAGGAATTGCAGCGCTTTGATGACGTGACGATTGTCGTCACTTCGGATCACGGAGAATCCCTCGGCGAGCACGGCATCTATTGCGATCATGCGTCCTTGCACGACGTCGTCACCCGCGTGCCGCTTTTGATCAAGCCCGCCAGCAGTGCGGAGCTCGATGTTGCGGGCCGCAAACTCGGGGGGCTTGTCAGCAGCTTGGACATCTACCCGACCCTGCTGGACATCTTGGATCTAGCGCCGACGGAATTTATGCGCGGTGAAAGCCTGCGCAAGATGATGGAAACGGGTGGGTCGTCTGCGCGGCAGCGCGTATTTGCAGAGCACGATTTGAACCAGCAATCCTCCCTGCGCACACCTCGCTATCGCTTCCTACGCGACAATGTGGACCTGGAGGTTTACCCCGAGTTCGCCTTTGAAGCGGAACGAATGAGCCTATTCGACTTGGCCATCGATCCCCGGGCCGATCGCAACCTTGCCCCGACGGAAGCCGAGCAAACGGAAGCCTTCAGGCGCGAACTCGAGCAGTTTTTGGAGGAGCGCAAGGGCTTCCAATCGCAGGCCGTCGAAAACGAGGATCAGATTCAGGGGATGGAGAGCCTCGGTTACACCAAAGGCGCCAGCGACAATTAAACTTCGGGCAGATTCGGCGCGAAGTGCGGTGTTGCTTCGCACTTGAAAAGGACCCGCATGTGTGCGGCTCTTCGGATCCGTGCGGCCGCGCCTACAAACGCAATAGCGCGTAGGAACCGACCGTGCGGATTTTCGGATCCTTGTCTTTGAGGTGTTCGAACAAATTGCGTTCCTGGCGATCGTCCATGTCGAGGATCAGGGCGTCGATCCCGTACTTCTCGATCAGATCCAAGCCGCCCAGCAATCCATCGCGCTCCAAAACCCAGCGCAGTGTGAAAACGGGTCGCTGCAGTTGTACGGATAAGTGACCACCGAAATCGGCGGCCATGATGCGCTTCGGTCCAAAGCGTTTGCGCGCGGATGCACAGATTTCGTCGAACACTTCGTTCTTGTCACTCATGCGCTGCCAACCCCAACGCGGGTCGTAGTCGTAGGCGAGCAAACCGAATACGAGTGCCGCAACCAGCGTTCGGGCTCGGGCGCGACTTAGAAAGCGCTGGAGGAGTTGTACGAGAACCAGGGCCACGGCGGGCAAGAAGACCAAGTAAACGGGCAGCATGAGCCTGTTCATGAAGCCGAAGTAAATGCTGGCCACCAAGAGTCCCGCACCGGCAAACCATTCCGCCGCAGCGCGTCGCTGCCACAGGATGATCAGCCAGGCGCCGCAGGCGAGCCAGGCCCAGACCCGCGCATGGCCCACAAACTCGCGCTCCATCATGCGGCTGCCAAGGACGCTGCTCCAATCGCTGACGCGCACGCGAATCCGTTCGAGGAAATCCGACGTGCTGATCAGTGGGGAAGCCGGGTCCCCGATGTCTGTGTGCCACATGGCCACACCGTAGGAGTACAGCTTGACGTGCTCGCTGGGGGCCGTCTGTTCCAAACCCGCGTTGCGCAGGCTCCATGGAATTTGCATGGCAATCACGACCAGGGCCAAAACGGCCCAGCGCCTCTTGGCGAGGGAGAGCCAGCCGGTGAGGCTAGCTGGGGTCAGCTCGCCCCGGCGCACGGCAATGCAGGCGCGGGCAATGCAAATGGCCGGCAGCAGCAAAATGACAATCGAGCGCACGCTGGCCGAAAAGGCGATCAGGATGCCCAAGCACACATCCAGTTTCGGACTGGGGTTGCGGGCGGCTTTGCGTTCCAGCAGCAGGCAGGCCAAAAGCAAGGTGGCACCCGGCACATCGCTCATGACCTGGTTGCACAGGCGCTGAAAGAAAGGGTTGAACCAGAGGCAGGCGGCCAGGGCGAAGGCCAGCCAAGTCCCGGTGCGCGGTCGCAGCCAAATGAAAAACAGGGCCACGCAGGCGACGCCCCACAGCATCACGTACCAGGTCAAATCGGCCGGCTCGTGGCCAAGTAGGGTGATGGCCGGGATCAACAGCAGGGGGAAGCCCGGGGGGCGGATGCTGAAGGGCTCGCCCAGATACTGATAGCCGTTTCCCTGGGCGATGGACTGGGCCGTGAGGGTGTAAACCGCGCCATCGCCCGTGGTCAGGGTCAGATCGTAACTTTCATTGTGGAAGCTCGGCAGCGAGACGAGGGCGGCCAGGATCAGAATCCAAAGGGCCCAATGATCCGTGCGCCTCCAGGGCGATTGGTTTTCGGCTTCGAAGTCG
>JAJDES010000105.1 GCA_029259675.1 Planctomycetota bacterium | reverse complement strand
GCTCGATTTGCAACCGAGAGCGCCGAAAATTGGTACGCGGAATGCCCCGAACGCCACAGGGCATCCTCCAATGCGAAGCTCTTCTTGCCTTTGGGCACGGCAATGAGTTCTTCAACCAGCACCGATAATCGATTGTGGGCTTCCTTTAGAGATCCTTCAGACCTTAAGCGATCAATTTCTTCCAACTCATCTGCTGCGCGTTTGGCAGCTGCGCGCGTTTCAGTAGTTTCCGGTGCTTCAACTATGCAGAGTTGCGCCAGCCCGACCACCTCAGCGCCTCGCACCATAATTCCAATGGCATCTCCCGGCTCTACCTGCAACCGGAGCCAAGATGTGCTCCCACCGCCCGAGTCGTCGTCTTTTTGGAATTCACTTCGCCCAGCTATCTCGACCACAAGTTTTGGATCGAAGTCGAGTGAGCTGGCCCAGACCGATAGAGAGCCGTTGAAGTCGACGATCTGCTCGACAATCGGTCCGCATTCGGCGACCTCGAGTTCAATGACCCGTCGCTCCGGATCTCTGACATCGGATTGGCGCGCGGTTGGTAAAGAATTGGATTCTTGAATCGCACAAAGTGCGAGAGCGAGCGAGATTGCCAGCATGCGAATTTCCCCTAGTAGGACCTAATTTCAATTCCAACCAGTTCAGAGGTTATTCCGGTTCGTATTGTGGCATGCAAGATAGAATCTCGCGAAACAAACTTCGCTTCCCACAGGACTTGGGAATCCGTCACCGCCGACCCATGGGGTGATTCAATAGCCACCCCCCTCAGTCCGGGTCGCCCGTCAAGACCCAACCGGCCCAGCCCTTCGGTGGCATGCCCTCTTCGCGCAGGGACCGCTTGGCTTCCCATAGGGCGTCGGCTTTCGACATGCCTTCTCCCCAGAGGTTGTCGTAGAAGCGCTTCATTAGGGACTGAGTCGGCCAGTCTGGGACCTGCCACAGGGATGTGATTGAAGTGCGTGCGCCCGCTGTGTGCAGCGCGCTTTGAAGCGATTGAATTCCTTGGCCCGCGCGCGTGACGCCGACGTTTGTTTCGCATGCGGAAAGTACCGCTAGATCGCAGGCTGACAGGTCGAAACTTGATAGTTCCTGTGCGGTTAGCAATCGCGCGGAACGCTCTTCTTCATTCGCGGCACTGTTTGCCCCGGAAAGGACTAGGCCGCAGAGTTCGAGTGGTGCAAAGCCCGTAATGGTTCGGCGACTGCCAAATGCGTCGAGTGAATCCTTCGGCTCCGAGTCCAACATCGACTTGACCGTTTCCGGCATGAACCAGCCGTGCGTAGCGAGATGAACGGTGCGCTTGCCCTGCACCGCTTGAGCCAAGGCTGTATGCGTCACTTCATCGCGACGAAGGATTTGTGCTTTGACACCCTTGTAGTGTTTGGCTTGAAACTCGAGTTCGGAAACTTCCGCAGCCGTCGCTGACAAGCGGTCCCAGCTGCCCCACTTGGACATTCGTGCCAATCGAGAGCCGCCTACAACTGGGGATTCCTCAGATATTCCGTCAAAGTCCACTTCGCCAACTACCAAGACCGATAGCGGCGTGCCGGGATCCGGCCTGGGGCGAATCAAGCGCGCCATGGAGGTTTCGTTGCGCAATCGATACTTGTCACCTAGGCGCGGGACGTCGACTTGGACCGGATCGCCCATTAAGTCGGGCGCGGTACCCTCGGGCAGCACGTCCAATGGCAGTGCATCCACAGGCAAGGTGAAGAGCGCCGCGTCCAAACAAATGTGAAGCGTAAACCCGGGCTTTGGATTCCCAGCTGCCACGAGCAAAGGGTCGATCAATTTCCTGCGCAAAGCACGGCCGGACTCTACTTCGCTGGATACTTCGCCAACGACACCCCCGATTCCCCGCTCCGTCGGCGCATCTAATCCCTCCCGCCAAGCTTCAATCAATTTTTCCAACTCATCCGCAGGTCCGAGATCCACCTCGTGAAGTTCGGCACCCGGCAACATGAGGAATGCCAAGTACTGCTTGCCTTGGAAAACCCTGTCGTTCTCTTGTTCATTCCAATCGAAATGATCGAGCTTGGTAATTCCCACGGCCGCATGATTTTCTGAAAGCGCAGCACCTACTGCCTTCGCGGTAATGCTTACTATGAATTTATCTTGCACCCGCGCCAGAAGCTCCTTCTGCGCACCATCCCTTCGCAACGCCGCAGTCTGAACCTGCTCTCGCCACATACGAGACGCCTCTTCGCCCAGCGCTCGCAATTCATCTTGGCTTGCGCCCGCGGCAGTGGGTACCTCAAAGCCATTCGACACCAACCGGTCGAGCTCCCTTCCCGTCCTACTTAGGTTGGCCCTAATTTCATCTGCCCTTTCGACTTGCAAAGCCTGGGCTCCAAGTGGCGAACTGACTGCGTATCGCACAGTTTCGAGAACATTGAAACTCGCCTCTGAAATACCCGATTCTTCAAATTCGCTCAAAAACCGAGCCCTTGAAAGGCGTTGAATGGCTTCTCCGCCAATTGCCCGGGCAACCCGAGGCGCGACGACAACAGCACCAATTGCCACACTTGTGAGCGAGTTCGCCACGCTTAGCATGTGCACTTGCGCACCCTTGAGGTCACCAGTGGCTCCGAGCGCAACAGCCAGATTTAGTTTGGCCCCAAGCAAGTCCGGGTGGGCGGACGGCAGCAGCCGCTGCCATGCTGCGTGAACAGCCTCAGTAAGCGCCAAGGCGCCCTCAAGGTCGCCGAGAGCATAAAGCGTACCGGCCAGGTTCAGCTTGGCCGTAAGCAAACCCGGGTGGGCGGGCGGCAGCAGTCGCTGCCGTGCTGCGTGCACGGCTCCCACCAGCGACAGCCCACCCACAAGATTCCCGAGGGTTTTAAGCGCAATAGCCAGGTTCCCCTTAGCTTTGAGCAAGCTCGGGTGCTCGGGCGGAAGCAGCCGCTGCCATGCTGCGTGCACAACTTCAAGGTGCGCCTGCGCACCTTCGAAGTCGCCGAGGGCCGCGAGAAAAACGGCCAAGTTCAGCTTGACTTTCAGCAAGTCCAGGTGGTCAGGCGGCAGGAGTCCCACCCTCGCTGCGTGTACAGCTTCACAGAGTGCCAGCGCACCTTCAAGGTCGCCAAGCGCCCAGAGCGTAACGGCC
>JAJDES010000104.1 GCA_029259675.1 Planctomycetota bacterium | reverse complement strand
CTCTGTTTACGGACGGCGAAAACAAGTTCTATCAAGAGGGAGCCGACCACGAGGGCGTTTCGGATGTGATGCGCTATTACATCGGCGGCTTGTTGAATCACGCGCGCGGCTTCTGCGCCGTAACCAACCCCTTGGTGAACTCCTACAAGCGACTGGTTCCCGGCTACGAAGCTCCGACGCACTTGGCTTGGTCCATGCGCAATCGCTCGCCGCTCGTGCGAGTTCCCGCTCGCCGCGGCATTGGAACGCGCTGCGAACTGCGCATGCCCGATCCCGCTTGCAATCCCTACTTAGCCTTCGCGGCCACATTGGCTGCGGGCCTCGACGGGGTGCGCAACGAAGTCGAGCCGCCGCCGGCCGTCACGGGCAATGTCTATGAGATGAGCGCGCGCGAACGCGGTCGTCTTAAAATCAAGAGTTTGCCCGCAGACCTCGGTGAAGCCATTGATCACATGGAGAAGGACTCCCTGATCAAGGATGCACTCGGTGCGCACATCTTTGATCACTTCATCGCGGCCAAGCGCCAGGAGTGGAGTGAGTACATTGCCCAAGTGCACGAATGGGAACTGTCGCGATACCTGACGACCTTCTAGGTTTGAAGTGACAGGGGTGGGGCGAGCGGTGCATTCGCTCGAGCGTTTTGCGGCAGCCGTTTTTTGAGGCCGAAGTATTCGGCAGCAACAAGTGGGGTCTTTCCGGCAGCCCCGGAATGAAACGCCTTCGCCCGACCAAAGATCAGACTTTTCGACCGAGCGGGCGGCGCCAAAGGGTGCCGCCCGCTCGCATTCCCCTCGAGCCGGTCGAGGCGCACGGGGCTCCGCTCGCCGGTTGTCCGCAGCGCCCAAGAAGTGGCTTTCGGGGCTTTCAGCGGCGATTTTGATGGGCCTCGCCCTTTCCGGCGCCGAAGCTCCGCGCGATCGGTCCGGCTCCGTTTTGAAGTGCTGCCCGCGCACAGCACAATCTTTGGGCCTGGGAATTGGGGTTTGGGTATGGTTCCGCCCCTCCCTAAGGCCGATTCGTTCCACAGGAGCGCCCCCTTTCCGGCCCAGCCACCGTGTCCCCCTTGCAGCAACAGTCACCGCCCGTTTCGGGTCGATTTTTCCATCCCGGCTCCGCCGCTGCGGAGGCGATCGATTTGCCGCGCTTGCATGCCGTGGGAGGGCCGCGATGAAAGCCAATCGGATGCAGTCGGCGACCACATTGGTTGAATTGCTTCGGGCTCGGGTGGAGACCGAGGAGGATCGGCGCGCGTACGTTTATTTGGAGGAGGGCACGCGCGTTGCCGGGGAACTCAGTTTCCGCGACTTGGACCGTCGCGCGCGGGCGATCGGCGCGGAGTTGCAAGCGAGGTCCATGTCCGGGCAGCGCATCCTGCTGCTCTATCCCACCGGGCTCGATTTCGTAACCGCCTTTTGCGGCTGCATGTACGCGGGAGCCATTGCCGTTCCGGCGCCGGCTTCGGAGCCCTCCCAATTGGAACGCGCATTGCAACGCTTGTCGGCCGTAGCCGACGACGCGGAGCCGTCCCTGGTCTTGACCACAGCCGAGCAATTGGAGGCGGTGCGGAGTTTGGCCGGTAAAGCCAAGGCGCTGGCGAGCGTGGAGGTCCTGGCATCGGACACGATCGCAGACGAGCGCGCGCAGGATTGGGTCGATCCGCATGTAAAACCGGATGATTTGGCCTTCCTGCAATACACATCGGGTTCAACATCGCGCCCCAAAGGTGTGGTGATTAGTCACGGCAACCTTTTGTACACGGCCGCGGATATCGATGCGGGCTGGCGTTACGACAAGGACAGCGTGATGGTTTCGTGGTTGCCGATCTTCCACGACATGGGCTTGATTTGCGGCATTGTGCTGCCGGTCGTGCGCGGCTTTGCGTGCATCTTGATGTCGCCCCTGGCCTTTGTGCAAAAGCCGCTGCGTTGGTTGCAGGCCATTCACGATTACCGCGCCACGCACAGTGCCGCGCCCAACTTCGCCTACGAGTTGTGCGTGCGCAAAATCAGTCCGGAGCAGCGGGCGAAGTTGGACCTAAGCTGTTGGGATGTGACCTTGAGTTCGGCGGAGCCGGTGCGCTTTGAAACCATGCGGCGCTTTTGCGAGGCCTTTGCGCCGGCAGGTTTCCGCTGGGAGGTCTTTTGCCCCGGCTTCGGTTTGGCGGAGGCCACGGTCAAGGTCACCGCGAGTCGTCGGGGCGACGAGCCGCGCATCGCCTGGGTGGATGCCAAGGCCCTGGAACAGAACAAAGTGGTCGCTTTGGATCCCGAGCAAGCGTCCACGCGGGCGCGGGCCAGGCCGATCGTCGGCAACGGAAGTGTTGAGCTCGAAACCAAGATCCTGATCGTCGATCCCGAGAGCCTGCGCAAGACCCCCGCAGGCCAGGTGGGGGAGATCTGGGTTCACGGACCCTGCATTGCGAAGGGCTATTGGAAGCTTCCGGAGGCCACGCGCGAGACTTTCGAAGCCAAGCTCGCGGAAGTTCCGACTGGCTTGCCCGAAGGTCCTTGGATGCGAACCGGCGACCTCGGTTTTTGCGAGCAAGACGGCGAACTTTTCGTAACGGGACGGCGCAAGGACCTGCTCATTCTGCGCGGTCGCAACGTTTATCCGCAGGATGTCGAAGCGGAGGCGGAAGCTGCCGATGCGGCCGTACGCCCCGGTTGCGGCGCGGCTTTCTCGGTTGATGTGGACGGCGAAGAGCGACTCGTTCTGGTGCAGGAGATTGAACCCAAACGCGCCGGCGATTTGAGTCAAGTGCTGCAGGCCATTCGCGCACGCTTGGGCGAGAGCATGGAGCTGGATGTCTTCGCTCTCTTGCTCGTGGGCCCGCGCGAAGTGCCCAAGACGTCGAGCGGCAAGGTACAGCGCAAAGTGGCCAAGGCCCAATTCGAAGCGCTTGCGTTCAATCCGTTGCGCATCGAGATTCCCTCCTGGGCGGCGCCTGGGGATCGGCCCGCGCAACAAGCCGGCAACACCGAGCGACCGGTGGCGGACGAAGCTTGGAAGTCGTTGGCGGAGGGGCACCTGCGCTGGGCTTTGGGTGCGAGCCTTGAATTGGAGCCCGGCGTCTTTGAGCCGGCCGAAGAACTCTTCGATCGGGGTCTTTGCTTTGCGGTCGCCGCACAAGTGAATGATCACTTGCGCAGGCTGTTTGAATTCGGGCTGGAACCAAGGGCGTTCATGGGCCGCCCCACGTTGGACGATTTGGTTTGCGAGTTGGCGCTGGTCCTCGAACACAAGTCCTTGCAAGCGCAGGTCGCCTCATCGGACTCCACAGCGCCGGACTCGGCATCCGTTGCCGCGGACAAGCGTTCAGCGGCACCGCAGTCCGGGGGCCGGAACGCAGTTGCGGCGCAGGCGACGGAAGCCAACTTAGAGGATTGGCTGTGCGCGACTTTGGCCAAAAACCTGGGGATTTCGGCGGCCGATATCGACGTTGAGCGGCCCTTTGCACAATTCGGTTTGGACAGTCTCAAAGCTGTCGATTTAGTCGAAGAGTTGGAAGAGCACCTGGGAGTCGAGCTATCCGCCACGCTCACGTGGGACTATCCGACCGTCGAAACCCTGGCCGCCCATTTGGTCACGTTAGAGCTACAACCCGGCGCAGGGGGGGAATCCGCGCAGCCCCAATCGTCCGGCGAGCCCGTTGTGTTCTCCGGTGCTGAAAGCTCCACGGCGGAGAACTTGATTGCAATCGTAGGTGTCGGTTGCCGATTCCCCGGTGCCAATGGTCCCGATGCCTATTGGGATTTGTTGCGGGGCGGAGTGGACGCGATTACCGAAGTTCCGGCGCAACGCTTTGATATTGACAGCTGGTACGACGAACACAGCGGAACGCCCGGCAAGCTGAGTACGCGCTTCGGCGGTTTCTTGGATCAGGTCGATCAATTCGATGCGACTTTCTTCGGTATCAGCGCGCGCGAAGCCGCCCGCATGGATCCGCAGCAGCGCATCCTGCTGGAAACGGCGTGGGAAGCCCTGGAACATGCGGGGCAATCGGCCGACGTGTTGCGCGGCAAGGATGTCGGTGTCTTCGTCGGTGTCGGTTCCGCCGATTACGTGCGCATGCAGCTCTCGAATCCGGCGGCGATTGACGCCTATGCCGGCACGGGCAACGCCTACAGCATCGCCGCCAACCGCATCTCCTACGCACTGGATTTGCGCGGCCCCAGCATGACCGTCGACACGGCTTGCTCATCTTCATTGGTAAGCCTGCACCTGGCGCGCAAGAGCCTGCTGGCGGGGGAGTGTTCGGTGGCTTTAGCGGGCGGGGTCAACTTGATTCTGTCGCCGGAGTGGACCATCGCTTTTTCCCACGCGGAAATGATGGCGGCCGACGGGCGCTGCAAGGCCTTCGACTCGCGCGCCGACGGATATGTGCGCGGCGAAGGATGCGGCTTTGTCGTGCTCAAGCGTTTGGCCGATGCGCAGCGCGACAACGATCGCATTCTGTGTGTCGTGCGCGGTTCGGCGCTCAACCAAGACGGCCATTCGAATGGGATTACGGCCCCCAACGGGCTCTCCCAGCAGGCCGTGATTCGCGCGGCTCTCAAGGATGCGCGCGTGGACCCAGGTGCAGTCGATTACGTGGAAGCGCACGGAACCGGGACGAAGCTCGGCGATCCGATTGAAGCGGAAGCCTTGCAAGCGGTTTACGGTGAAGCCCACGGCAAGGGTGCGCCCTTGCTCGTCGGTTCGGTCAAAACCAACATCGGTCACTTGGAAGCCGCGGCCGGCGTGGCCAGCATCATCAAGATGGCGCTGAGCTTCGAGCGCGGGCTGATTCCGCAGCAACTGCACCTGGGGCAAGTCAATCCGCACATTGACATGGAGCGCAGTGCGCTCGAGTTTGCTTCCAAAGCGCGTCCGTGGCCGCGCGCGGATAGAGCCCGCATCGCCGGCGTGAGTTCCTTCGGCTTCGGCGGCACGAATGCCCATGTCTTGCTCGAAGAAGCTCCGTCCGTAGCCACGGCTCGCAATGGCGTCGATCGTCCGCGCCATGCCGTGTGCCTTTCGGCGCCCGACGAAGATCGCCTGCGCGCGGCGGCTACGCGCTTGGATGACTACCTCGGCGAACACCCCGAGTTGGATTTGGGCGACGTGGCCTACACCTTGAACACGGGCCGAGCCCATGCTCGCGAGCGTTTCGCAACGTCGGCCGAGTCGATTGCGGATCTGCGCGCCCAACTGGAGGCTTTAGCCAGCGAGGGCAACGCCGCATCCCTGGCGGCGGGTCGCGATGTGCTGGGCACCTCGCGCGGTCGTGTGGATTCGCGTGCGCGCGCGCGCGTGGCGTTCTTGTTCACCGGGCAGGGCGCCCAATACGCAGGCATGGGTCGCGCCCTCTTCGACAGCCAACCCGTATACCGCCGAGCGCTTGTGCGCTGCGACGAAATCCTGCGCCCGATGTTGGAAGTGCCGCTGCTCGAAGTGATGTTCGATCCGGCTTCCAGCGAACTGTTGGATCAAACGGCTTACACGCAACCCGCACTGTTTGCGCTTGAGTGGGCCCTCTACGAGATGTGGACCAGCTTCGGCGTGCAACCGGTGGCCCTGGCCGGTCACAGCATCGGCGAATACACGGCCGCCTGCGCTGCGGGTGTTTTTGAGCTCGAGGACGCCCTGCGCTTGGTGGCGGAACGCGGCAGGTTGATGCAGAGCTTGCCCGCGGGCGGAGCCATGGCTGCGATCATGTCGGACCCCGAAACCGTGGAGGCGGCACTGGTGGGATCCGATTTGGTCATCGCCGCCTACAACGGTCCGCGCAACACGGTTGTCTCGGGCGAAAAGTCCGCTGTTGAAGCCCTGACCAAGCGCTTGCAAGCAGAGGGCGTGCGGGCAGTCGGACTGACCGTGTCCCACGCATTCCACTCGCCGCTCATGGATCCGGCCCTGGCCGAGTTTCGCAAGGTGGCCCAAAGCGTCCAATACCGCGCTCCCAAATGGCCCTTGGCTTCGAACTTAGCTGGAGAGCTGTTCGAGTCCGGGCGGGCGCCCGACGCGGACTATTGGACGCAGCACCTGCGCGAGCCCGTGCGCTTCACTGAGAACATGCAGGCCCTGGCTCGGGCGGGCTGCAACACCTTCCTGGAGCTCGGTCCCCATCCGGCTTTGACCGAAATGGGGCGGCGAACGCTCAGCTCCGATCCCAAACTTTCGGATCGCTGGCACTCGAGCCTGCGTCGCGGTCAGGACGATTGGCGCATTGTGAGCGACAGTCTCGGGCGTCTTTTTGTCCAGGGAGTTGCCTTGAACTGGGAGGGAGTCGACCGCGACTTCCAGCGCTTGCGCGTACACTTGCCCAGCGCCGTTTTCCGCCGCCGCTCCTATTGGATGGGTGAACGAGCGAGCGCACCTTCGACAACCATGACCGATTTCGACCAATCGCCGTCCGAGCAGCCCCAAAACACCCTAGAGGGGGTGCTTGCGCTCTTCCGCGCCCAAACCGAAACCCTGCTGCGATTGGCGGGGAGTTTGGATCCCGCCGACAGGCAGCGGCTGGAAGCGATCATCGCCGGCTCAACTCCCCTGGGCGCCGGAGCCTTGGCGAGTGCACCCGAGGGACTGGGCGCCGGTCGCCGCGGGCAATCTGCTCCACAGGGTGCCTGCGATGGGGCGCCCGGCGCTGGGGCGCAGAATTCCGGGCCGATTACGCGTGAGCTTGTGCAGCAGGGAGTCCTGGCGCAGGTGGCGCGCATATCGAACCACCCCGTTTCCGAATTGGCGCTGCACCATCACCTCAACGGCGACTTGGGATTCGACTCGTTGATGACCGTTGATCTCGACCGCGCACTGCGCCGTATTTTCCCCGACCTAACCGATTCTGAGCGCATGTTCACGGAGGACATCGCCATTGACGAATTGGTGTCGCTTCTTTGCGGCAACTTGCAAAGCGATCGCAGCATGGAATTTTTGACAGAGCATCAGAAGGAAAAGAAGACTTACGCCGAATACGCCGACCTGATCGAGATG
>JAJDES010000103.1 GCA_029259675.1 Planctomycetota bacterium | reverse complement strand
GGAGTCGTCGCGCGCAGCTTGGGATTGGTTCGGGCCGCTCCAAGCTCGTGCCATTTCCTCGCCCCGAAGAACCCGGCGCGGCAACAAGAGCCCGCCGAGGGCACCGAGCCCAAGCGAGAGCGCCGTGCGGCGGTGGGGTTTGGGATTGCGCTGGTGCATGGATCTGTGTCTCAACCGAAGCGGTCCTGTGGCAACGTTCGCCGGGTTGACTGATTGTGTTTCGCGCCGACGAATGCGCTAGTTCAATTGGGCTTCCACCAGCCCGAATACATGGTAGGCCGCTTCCCGCAATATGGCTTCTGCCTGCGCCGTATCTTCGAATAACCGGCCCTGAGGGACATTGTGCCGGGTGTGCAGCTCGGTCAATTTGACCGCCATGCTGTCGATGGAGGCCGCTGAGGGTTGCACGGCCAGAAGCTCATTCAGTAGCAAGCGCGAGAGCTGTTTGTTGTCCCCGTCTTGCGCCGCGGATTCTGGATCCACTTGGGCACCGATAATGCCCGCAAGGTCAACAACGGAGTCCCACGCTGCGTATTCTGCGTTGCGCAGCATGAGCACGTGCTTGGAGTAGAAGTCGTACTTCTTCTTGCCGCCCTCCGGTCGCAAGTTGGCTCCACCTTCAATGGTTGCGCTGGGGATTACATTGCCCTCAATCAGGTTCTCGATGCTGAATTGGCCCAACAACACGCCGGCCAAGCTGCTGCGTTGCAACACACTGGCCGTATTGATCCAGGTCATGCCGCCCTCCCAGCCGTTGACCGACGGCGGCATGAAGATTCTCTGGCCGAGAATTTGACCGCCGGCCACAAAGAAAAGTCCGGGCGGCCTGGCGCCCGTTCTGCGCGCGCAACCCACTAGGTAATCGATAGGGCTGCTGACGCGCTTGCCAACTGTGGACTCGCTGTAGAACTCGGGGTCGAGGAACAGCGCCCGCAGCATGTTGCCAATGTGATATTCGTTGCCCTGCAGCAGCTTGCCGTAGTGTTGCCTACGCGCTGGTGATGGAGGCCGGCCCTCCAAATAGAGAAGGATCTCTCCGGCGATCCAGCGCCCACAGGCTTCTTGTTCAAGAATGATGTCAATGACATCGTCACCGTCCAATTTGCCGCTTACCCCGAGTACTGTTTTTTGCCCGCTGTCGTGCAGGCTGCGATCAAAGCGGAATTCACCGTTGCGGTGGGTCCATCCCGTGAAGGCTCGAGCCACTTCCTTAACGTCGGTTTCGGTGAAGTTGCCGTCGCCAAGGCTGAATAGTTCCATGAGCTCGCGAGCCCAATTTTCGTTGGCGTAGCCGCGCCGGTTCACGTCGTTGTTGAGGTAGGCCAACATGACGCGATCGCGAGCGATGCCGCGCAACAAGTCCTCGAAACTTTCCAGGGCATGCTCGCGCAGAAAAATGTTCTGTTCGATCATGCCGTAGAAGTCGGTGACCTCGCGAATCGAAGTGGCAAAGTGCCCGTGCCAAAACAAGGTCATGCGATCGCGTAGGGGATCTTCGCTGCGCAGCATGCGATCGAACCACCAGGCGGAGTATTCGTATACCCCCTCCAGGCGAGTCAAACCCTCGAAGCGATCGGGAAGCGCCCGCGCGAGGTTGCCGCTGTCCCGTGCCGGGTCGCCGAAGCGCACAGAAGGGAATTCGATGTTGCGCAGGGCGGGACGCTGCCAATGAAAAGCGGGCGCGGGGATTCGCGGTGTCGAGAGCAGCTTTTCTACGACCTGGGTCTGGCCCGACTCGACCCAAGCTTCGATCTCGTCCGAGGAGGCGCCGAAGCCGGCTCGATTCCAGAGGTGTTCGGCCATGGCGGAGGTCCAGGGACGCTTTGGCCAGCCGTCTTGCGAGCCGGCTGGCGGACCGGCTGACGCGGCTTCGAAAGACCCGCAGAGTCCCGCAGTGAGCAGGGCCAAAGTGGAAACCGCGATGCCGGGGAGCTGGCGCATGAGTGAACATCGCGTTGGGCCGAGTTTTTCACCGGGTGTCGGCGAGTTGCGGCCATCGATGCGAGTCGGATTGAATCTGAGCATGGGGGCCCTGGACCCGCAAGTGCAGCGGACTTCCCATGGGCGCAGGCTTGCATGGAGCGGGATTCAAGCTCGGCGATCGGAGCCCCGGCCGCGCGCGGTGGCAATCTGATGCTCGAAGTCGTGGAATAGCATCCACAACGAATTCGTCCCACGCACTTCGATCCTGTTCCAGGGATTTTTGCGAACTAGAATCCTTGTCTCGAATCGAATTCGGCCCCCAGCTGCTGCTGGGAAACCCCCCAGGGGGGGCTCCTTCGAAGCCTTGCGTGTCGAGTCGGCTTGCCAAAGCGACTGGCGCGAGTCCCAAATCCTTAACCCAACCCCCTGCGCCCGCGCGGGCTAGGCCATCGGCCAGCACCCCATGAGCTTGAAACGACGCTTGCTCAAATACGCCCTGATCCTGATCGGGGTGTTCCTTTTCACCGGTTACTTCGCCTTCTCGACCTTCCTGTTCAGCCCCTTGGAAAGTCGCTACGGGGCCGATTTGAGCACCCTCGTCCCGCGCGACGTGAACTTCTTCTTTTCCAAAGCCCAGTTGCAGCGGGACTTTGACGGATTTCCCAAGCTCGCGATCGCGGATGCCTTCGCCGCCACCGAGGGGGGCGAGATTCTGCTCGAGTCGGAGGAGTTCCTGCGCTGGAAGGTGGAGTCGGGGGTGGAGCAAGCTCTGCGGGATTTCGAGAGCGCCATGGCCGAAGCGCCCGTTTCCATCGATCCCCTGTCCGTGATTGGCGGCGAGGATCTGGCCCTTGCGGGTTACTTCACCGGGGCCGACATCGCCGCAGCCGATTGGGCGCTGTATGCGCGCGGCAATTGGATCGCAAAGCTCGGGATTGCGCTGTTGGACTACCCCGGACTGATGGGCTTGGAGGGGGCCGAACTCTCCGCAGTCAACAACGATGGCGTCATCTCGCTCAGCGGAACCAACCTTTCGCGACCGCTGCACATCAGTCGCGTGTTGGACGTAATCATTGTTTCAACAGTGCCCAGTTTGGTTCAGGCGGCGCAGTCCTTGGATGCCGTTAAGGGTCAGGATTCCTACGGCAACAGCGCGCGCTACTTCGATCACATTCAAAACAAGTTGAGCGGCGAACAGCGCGAACTCGAAGTCTTCGTGGACCTGCGAGCATTATCCGAAAACAAGCAACTAACCGGTCGCTTCCCCGATGTGAACTCCGACGAGTTCGGCGAAGCATTCTTGGGACGCCTATTCCAAACGGGAATTTTGCGCGAGGTGTCGGGCATTGTGGATTTCCCCGCCGGAATCGCATTGGACCTGCACGGCGGAGTTTCCACGGAGACACTTTCCGTATTTCAGAAGCGCTTTTATCGCACGCGCGGATTCAGTCGCAGCGGGCAGCAACCGATGGAGTTCGCGCGCTTTTGCCCAGCCGATGCCGGACTCTTTATGTACTTGCACGGAAGCATCGGTGAACTGCTGCGCCAGGCTTACGATGCATCGGAACGGGCTCTGCAAGACAACTTGGACAGCTTGGTGAACTCCGTTTGGGGCTACCCCGATACGCAGCCGTTAATCGAAGATTTGAACGCTGCTTTCCACGGTCGCATCGGCTTTGTCATGCGCAATAACGACTACCCGAGGGACCCCTCGGGTCCGCCCAACGACGGCAGTGAAGTCCCCGCATGGTGCCTCATTTTGCATTCCGACGCGGCGGCCAAAATTACGGAAGTTCACGATCGAGTAAACGCCAATTCGGCCCAATTCGGCCTGCAGGGGGCCACTCCCGATGAGCGCGGCATTTACACCGAAAAGGTAAGTGGCGGCTTTGTCGTTTACGAATATTGGTCCCAGTTCGTGCCCGGCACGGGGCACATCGCGACGGTTGCGGTTGAGGAGTATTTCTTGATCAGCAATTCCTATCCCATGCTGGGGCAAATGTTGAAGACCTTTTACGAGGGTGGCGGCAGCAATCCGCGCTTGTCCGACTACGGGCCGTTCGTTGCGCTTTACCAGTCGGGACTTGAGAACGCGAACATCTTGGGCTGGCTCAACCCGAGCGGCATGGCGCCCTTCTTGCGCAAGAGCGCCGAGCAGTGGGCGCGCGATGAAGTTGAAATCGATTGGAGCGTCATGCGACCCCAAATCGATCGAGAAGTTCTGAGCAAGAACTACCCGGAGTGGGACTACAACAGCTTGACTCCCGAGCAGGAGACCAAGTTGGAGATGCTCTCGGGACCCGCGCGCGACGCCTACCAAAAATCTGTTTACGAAGAGCAGATCCCGAGCATTTACGCCAAGTACGAGCGCAACATACTTGTCAGCGAAATGTTCAGCTCCGTCTTGCTGGAACTCGACCTTGACGACAAGAAGATCGAGCTCGTGCTGCGTTGCTTGTTGCCGCTGAGCAATCCCTAGCCAAGACTTGGGGCGTGTGGGGGGGGCGTTGCGCGGATCGAATGAGCTTGGTCGGGCAGCGGGGCGTCAGTCCCGTCGGCCTTGGCCCGGACGACTCGGGCACGGTCCCAGCGCTGAAAGCTGAAAGGCGGGGGCCGCAGCCCGCTCGGCAGTTTTGCCGGAATCATGCGGGAGTCTTGCCGGCTACGGGTTCCTCGCTCTGTGGGAGGGGCCTCGACCCGTGGGCGGGCTCCTCGACTAGGGCGCCCGCGCAAGCGAGGCTCTTCAACGTCCGTTTCTTCGGTCGGCGGAAAACCGAAGGGCAAGCTGAAGAATGGTGCCCGGAACTGGAATCGAACCAGCACGGGATATTATCCCACAAGATCCTTAGTCTTGCGCGTCTGCCAATTCCGCCACCCGGGCAACGGGGCGGGAGTCTAGCAGCGGTCGCCGCGAAGTCCATTACCGGCCCGTGCTTTTCGGCTCTGAATTCGGGTTTGCGGGCCCCGGGCGGGCTCCATCCGCCGCGCCGCCTGGCGAGCGCTCATCCATTGAGTGGCGATCGCGGGAAAGTCGCGACCCCGAGCGCGGCCCATGGAAGGCTTCGAGCGAGGACTTTGCCGGAGGCCTGCCGAGCGGTATCGAAGCCGTATTCGGGTGCCGCGGCGGGGAATCCGTGGCGGACTTTTTGCGCATTCACCCTCTCTGGCGCGAGTTTGGCGAAGTGCCGCAGATCGACCGGGGCGCCCTGGCAATCCTAGATTGACTGTTGCCCGGTGGGCGCTAGGGTTCTGGGCTAGGCTGGCTCCGAAATCAGCTCCTAGCTAGCGATTCTTGGAGTCAGCGCTTCAACGTCCCCACAGCTAAGGGGTCCCCACGTTTAACGGGGTTCTCGGCAAGGTCTTGCCGTCGCGGTGTCCGCATATCCCGAGCACAGTCAATAGAAGAGTTTCGAGCGCCATGAGCACTCTAAAGGGCAATGCCCTCATCGGTCAGTCCGGCGGCCC
>JAJDES010000102.1 GCA_029259675.1 Planctomycetota bacterium | reverse complement strand
CAGTTTTCCTTATAAACGTAAACGACGGCTAGGCCGTCCTGATGCGGCATGTCCTTAAGCACGGCCTGCACGCGACCCTGATCAACCCCTACCGAGCGGCCCTCCGCAAGGTCGGTGAGCTTGGAGCTGAGCGCCGTTTCCTGTTCCTTCTTCGCCGTCGAGGGTTGCGTTGCGCTGCTTACTTGATATCCGCGGTGGTAGTTGAAGTAGCTCTCGTACTCGCGCAGGACTTCGCTGCGGTCAAAGAACTTGGGCAGATTCTCGGCGCGCTTTTCAAAGCTCTTGAGTTTGTTGAGCGCATAGCATTCGCCCAAAATGACAACGTCCACGCGGTTGGCCGGCGGGCCGTTGATCAACATTTCGGACCAACCGAAGATTTCGCCCGGCGTCGCTCGCTTAGCGGCCTTCTGCGCAGCGTTCGTGCCCGAGAATTTCTCGGCCAATTTTTCATAGCCCGCGATGGCCTCTTTCCAGCGGCCGTCACTCGCCAGCTCTTCGCAGTATTTCAACTCAGCTAGGGCCTCTTCTTCACGGCTGCCGCCGGCCGTTCCAGCTTGCCCATTACTTGGCGGATTTGTCGGCGGATTTGTGCTGCGTTGCGAGACGTTAGGCCGCGCCGTGTTTGTGTGCGCTGTGTTTGCTTGCACGGTGGGCGCGACACTGCTTGCCACGGAGTCTTGGGGTTCAACGCTAAAAAGCTGGAGGCAAAGCAGCGCGGGCAAGCAAGCGGTGGAAGTGAGAGTGCGGGCAAGCATGGGGAGCTCCAATCAACTACTGGCTGGTGGGTCGCCGGAATCAGGTGCGGATCGTGAGGGCTCGGGCGGGGGCCTTTTGGTTCCGCAGGTGCCCTTCTCTAGCGTCGCAGCGTCCCGTGACTACGGGGGTGAGGCTGGGGCTGCGAATGAGAGCCCTGGGCACGGAGCAGAGGGCGCATGCGCCGGGCGCAGGAGGACGGAGTCGATTCGCGCAGGGTGGTCGGGGTGGCGGGACTCGAACCCGCGGCTCGTAGCACCCAAAGCTACGCCTCTACCAACTGAGGTACACCCCGCATGAGGGGGCCGAGGGTAGCGTTTGCAGACCCGTCCGGCGAGGGAGACGCCTGGACCCGTTGGCTCGCAAGCGCTCAATCCCGGCGTGGGGGCTGGAGACCTGCGCGGCCTGGAGCGGGCTGCGGGGGCCCGGCGAGTCAATTTGCTAGCTCCGATTGGCAACCGATTCGGCTATGGGCCCGGAATTTTAGGCGATCCTCGGGCAGGTCGCGTTTCGATGGGGCCAAACTCACTGTTAGAGTGTGGGCATCCGTTCGGCATACCGCCGAGCGATACAACCAATTAGAAACTCGATGAAGGTCCTGGTGGTCGGCGGCGGCGGGCGAGAGCACGCACTTTGTTGGAAACTAAACGCCTCACCCAAGGTGAGCGAAGTGCTTTGCGCGCCGGGCAATGCGGGCACCCTAAAGGTGGCCCGCAACGTGGCCATTGGCGTGGACGAGCACGAGCAGCTTGTTCAACTCTGTCGCTCCGAGCGCGTCGACTTGGTCCTCATCGGTCCCGAGGATCCCTTGGTGGCCGGCCTGGCCGATGAGATTCGGGCGGCGGGAATTCTGTGCTTCGGACCGGGAGCGGATGGGGCCAGGCTCGAGGGCTCGAAGGTTTTCACCAAGGAGTTGCTTGAGCGACACCGCATCCCGACCGCGGGCTGGCGCCGTTTTGATCGCGCCGGCGCGGCCAAGGCTTACTTGGAGCAATGCACCCAGTGGCCCCAGGTGGTCAAGGCCGATGGACTGGCCGCCGGCAAGGGGGTTTTCATTTGCGATGCCGTTGAGGAAGCCAGTCGCGTGGTGGACTCCTTGATGGAGGAGCGCAGCCTGGGTGAAGCCGGCAACGAAGTCGTGATTGAGGAGTGCTTGATCGGAGACGAAGTCAGCATCCACGCGATCACGGACGGCAGCACACTCTTGGTGCTCGACGCCGTCATGGATCACAAGCAGGTCGGTGATGGCGATACCGGTCCGAATACCGGCGGCATGGGCGTGACTTCGCCGGTTCCGGCACTGAACGGACGCCTGATGAGGCAAATTGAGCAACGCGTGCTATTGCCCACCTTGCACGCCCTGCGCACCGACGGCATCAGCTTTCGCGGCGTGCTGTTTGTGGGCTTGATGATTACCGAGGCAGGTCCGCGCGTGCTCGAATTCAATTGCCGCTTCGGGGATCCGGAGATCCAAGCCATCGTACGCCGCATGAAGGGCGACCTGGCTCCGATCCTGCAAGCAACCGCGCGCGGCGAATTGAAAGATCAAACGGCCCCCGAATGGAGCCAAGAACCCTGCGTGGGGGTTGTCGTTGCCAGCGAAGGCTATCCGGGCCGCTACACGACGGGCCACCGCATCAGCGGCCTCGAAGCGGCTGAGCAAGTTGACGAAGTCGTTGTCTTCCACGCCGGAACGCGCGGTGCTGCCGACGATGTGCGCACCGATGGCGGGCGCGTCTTGTGCGTCACGGCCTTGGGTCAGGATTCGGAGGCCGCCAGAATGCGCGCCTATGAGGGTGTGTCCCGCATCGGATGGGAAGGGATGTTCTGTCGTTCCGACATTGGCTTGAGGCGCCGCAAAGCGGTGGTAACCGAAGAGCAAAGTGCGAGCTACGACGGCTGATTCGAACGTGGCCCGGGACGACTTGGCAATGGCGGCTGGCAAGCAACGCCTGAGTCTGAGCGTGGTGATCCCCGCGCTCAACGAAGAAGCTTCCGTGGGAGTTCTCGTGCGGCGCTTGGCCCGAGCGGGGGCCGACGGGGCGGAAGAGATCATTCTGGCCGACGGCGGCAGCACCGATCGTACGTGTGAACTCGCGAGTGCCGCCGGCGCCACGGTTGTGCATTGCGAGCGCGGTCGCGGACTTCAATTGGCTGCGG
>JAJDES010000101.1 GCA_029259675.1 Planctomycetota bacterium | reverse complement strand
CCACAAGCCCCATCTCAACACTTGGCTATTCAAGCTGTTGGCTTCTGGTGTCGGCCTGCGGCAAAGCGCGCGGACAATGAATTTGTCTTTGCGTTCCACGGAGCTAAAGGCGCGCAAAATCGGGCGTCATTTGCGCCGGCTAAATTCGCGCGTCAACAGCCATCTAAGTGATGCATCGGCATTTCACTTTGATGAGATCGAGACCTTTGAGGGCCAGCGCAACACTCGCCCATTGACCGTACCGGTTTTGATCGAGAGCGAATCGCGCTTCATCATTTGGTCTGAGTCTGGAACCATTCGCCCCAGCGGAAGCATGCCCCAAAAGCGCAAACTCTTGATCGAATCTTCGAATAAGCGCTTTGGGAAGAGAAGCGATCAGTCCAAGCAAGTCATTAGGAGAACACTTCAAAGAGGGGCTCGCATGGCAAACAAGGCTTGTGAAATCGTCTTTCACTCAGATGAAAAGCTGAGCTATCCCGGACTGGTTAAGCGGACTTTTGGGTCTAACTCCACCCACATTCGCACGAACAGTCAGGTCGCTCGGACCTCATGGAATCCGCTGTTTCCCATTAATCATGAGGAGGCGGTCATGCGAGATTTGATGGGCCGGCTGAGGCGCAGATCGTGGCTCGCGAGCAAGAAGCGTCGCTTCCTCGACATCGCCCTGCACGTCCATATTGCTTACCGCAATTTGATCCGCTCGAGGTTCAACCGGGACGTGGGATCTCCAGCACAATTACTAGGCATATTGCCGAGAAGATTGAGCTTTGGCGAAGCCTTGGGCTGGAGGCAAGAGCTGGGCAACCGGAGTATTCACCCGCTTTCATTAACTGGTCGAGGCTTCTCTAAGCCGGGCTGGAAATTGGGAGCCTGTGCGGCCTAATCGGCTTGCAATAACCCACGGAAGCTAGTCAGTTCACATCCATTGGATGGGGGGCACGGTCACGATTCCCGATTTGAGTCGCTTAGCCATAGACCGCCTAGATGACCCCTAGAGCGTGCCTTGCCAACTAGGCCGAAAACAGAAAAATGGCGAGACTGTTGTGCAAGGCGTGGCCGGCGATTCCCGGCCAAAGGCTATTCGTACGATAGCGCAGAAAGCCAAAGGCCAAGCCGATGGCGAAGCGGTGTGGAAATTCAAATACAAAAGTTCCGCCAAGGCCGTGCATGAAGGCGAACAACAGCGCCGTGCAAACGATGGCCATTCTCGGGCTGCCGATTTTCATGACGGCAAGCCAAAGCACTCCGCGATCGGTCCACTCCTCATTGAAGGCGGGTAGCAGCGCAGCAACTATCCATAGAATGCCGACAGAGGGTTGAAAGGCTTCCGCGTGGGACTGGGGAGGAGCTCCGTCGCTGAAGATCCAAATTAAGGATTCCGTGTAAGCGACACTGAAGCCAAAGCCGATGGCTCCTATCAGCAGACCTGCGCCGACGGCGCGCGCGTTGCACGGATCTCCGAGGCTCATCGGCACCGCGTTGCGACCCAAAAACGGTAGCGCCAAGAGACCGCAAGCCAGGAAACCAAGCACGGTAAACAGGTGAGAAAAGAAGAATTGTGCGTTGCTCGCGTACGTTTCTGGTGTCCAGAAACTCGAAGCTGCCAACGTAACAAGCACGCCAACGAAAAGAATGATGATCGCGGCAACCGCGCCCCTGGCCTCGCTTTCGGGGCGCTCTACAAAGCGGTAACCACAATGCATGCAAAAGCTCTTTCCCGGAGCTCTTTCGCGCGCGCAACCAGGGCAACTGCTCACGCGCAGGCCCCGACTCGGATTGCACCCGCCATTGGCCTTACTCTTTCCAAGTCTTCACATCTTTAAAGGACATCTGATAAAGGATCCAGCCGGCGTCCTTGGACCAGCGCAAGCGAAAGGGAACCACGCCCGCCTCCGTATTCAATTCCGCATGGACCTTGGTATCTCGTACGTCGAAGGCGTATTCGTCGATTTGAGGCCAGTCGTCGCCCCAGTTGTATTTGTCTGCGAGCAATTCGAGGCTCTGGATCCATTTCTCTTGGTTGCCATCCTCAACGTAGTCGGCAAGGCTTTGAAGGTCGCGTTCATTCCAAGCCTGTGCAATCTGATCCATGGTTTTCTCGGGCGAATCCGGAGTATTCGTGAGAGCGAATACAAGCACTCCAAGCACGGCAGCCGAGACGATGCCGATTGCAATGTAGGGCGGCTTTGCATCCGCCCTGCGGCGGGATTGGCTGGCCTCTCGGGCCGTCGGTCCTGGCTTGGTGCGGGAACTGGGCCGCTTGCGGCCTTTGGTCTTGCCCGGTTTGCTGAGTTGCTTGGAAAGGAAGAAGTCGGGATTCTCTTTCGCCAGGCGCGTAAGGGTTGCCGCTCGAAAAGTCACGTACCAATAGAACAGTGGAAAGATTGCAGATATGCCGCCGACAATGGCCATTTCAACGGGTGTCAGATCCCAAATGATCAGGGTGATGATCAGTATGAGTGTTTCTACAGAGGCTAGGACAAGTGCCGCGGGGAATGGATTCCTAGCCAATTGATGCAACAGAATGAGCAGCAGCACAACGCTGAAGCCAGCGCTAGCCAAGTTGATGCTAGCCTCCGACATGGAAGCGCCCATGGGAGACAGAGCGGAGGCGACTTGAAGTAGCGCACGAATCATGCGGATGAAGTTCAAGGCGAGCAAAGCCTTCAGCGCCAGTTTAAAGCGTCGAATGGTGTTCATCGCCGCTCGCATTTGCTGCTTGCTGTCTTCCTCATCGCGCATTGCGCGTGCCGTTGCCATCTCTTGGTCCGCGCCCAACGCGGCACCGCACTCCTCGCAAAAGTTGGCTCCCTGCAAATTGTCAGCATCGCATTCAGGGCATCGAATGTGAGCATCTTCTTGATCAGCAATTTCAACGGATTCCTCGTTCAAAACGAGGACGGCTTTGCAAATTTTGCAATGCCACTGTTTTTCGGCATGCGGAATCCGATAGCGCTTGTCGCAGTCGGGACAGGTGGCCTTAAGAGTCATTATTTCTCTCTCCTGGATGCGTGTGGCGAGTGAGCGCGAGCGCCGCATGCACCAAGCTTGTTGGGACTCGCAGTTTCAACGGGGAAATAGGAAGTGCGTTGAATAGAGCCGAAGTGGATTGGGGGTCTGACGATAGTGAGAAGTTCGGATTTGGCAAGTGACGGCAAAGGGCCGTGCCAGTGACTTACACAGAATGGACCTGATTGGGGAATCGAAGGGGCGAGCTCCCTGAAATTGCGCAGGCAAGGCCTTGAGCCCCTACAGGTGTCAACGTCGCCGCCTGCCCCGCTCGATATGAATCGCGCTCTGCTCGCGAGGGGAGTCGTAGATGCAAGCAGCTGAGATCCACCTGTGAGAAGTTTGCTCCGAGACACCCAATCCCGCAGAATCGGGCACCGTCCGGCACTTCTGCGGCCCATGCCTGTGTTCGATGCTTGGGCTTGACAGGGGCGGGCGAATCGATATAGTTCGATATCGAATAAAGCGACATGGAATACAAAGCCAAGCTGTTTCGTGGGACCCGTGCGGAGGGCCGCGCATTGAGTGCATATGTCGCGCTCATGCGGGCGGCGGAGGCGGTTACACGTCGTACCCACGGTCACTTGGCTCAAGAGGACCTAACCCTTAGTCAATTTGGCGTGCTCGAAGCGCTCTTCCATCTCGGCCCCCAGCGTCAGCGCGTGCTGGGGGAGAAGATTCTCAAGAGTCCGGGCAACATGACCACGGTTTTGGACAATTTGGAGCGTCGCGCACTTGTTGAGCGACGGGCGATGGATGGTGACCGCCGTGTCAAGGCCGTCCACTTGACCGCGTCCGGGCGCGCGCTCGTCAAGCGAATTTTCCCGCCGCACGCGGCTGGAATGGCAAGGGATATCAG
>JAJDES010000011.1 GCA_029259675.1 Planctomycetota bacterium | reverse complement strand
AGCCTGCACAAGTACACCGAGCCGTCCAACGCCTTCGGTCGTGCCATCAAGGAAATACGCGTCGCGGATCCGGAGGGCAAGTTCGAGTTGGCCGGCATCGAAGGCGACCTTTACGGAGTTCAGGTCAGTGCTGCCGGCTTTGCACCGACCTACTCCGAGCATTTCCGGGTCAGTCAGGGAATGGTCACCGACAACATCGAAGTGCGCCTATCCAAGGGCGGTTCCATGACGGGAACCATCGTTGAGGCCGGAACCGGCAAGCCCGTTTTCGGAGCCTTGGTCAGCACCCAAGACAACAACCACCAGAAGAACCCCCTGACGGATCTCTTCGGAGTTTCGATTCCGCGCAAGACCACGGCCAAGGCTGTGCGCACCGCGAAGGATGGAACTTTCGAACTGCCCCTGCTTTCCGCAGAGGTTTACCAGCTGCGCATCACCCACGCCGATTATCCCGATAAGGTCGTCAACGGCCTGCGCGTGGCCGAAGGCGGCGAACGCGATGCGGGTTCGATCGCATTGACTCCCGGCGGCACGGTGCGAGGAACGGTTTATGACGAAGCCGGCAACCTCTTGATGGGCGCCAGCGTCACTATGGTTTCGACGGCCTCCGGCGACATGCGCAACTATCCCACGCGCACCGATCAGAACGGACGCTACCTACTGCGCAATATCGCCGGCGGCACTTACAAAATTCACGCCACCCGCGATGACGGCGCCGACGACGGCAACCCCTTCAACGTCATCATCGACATGCGCAATTCCGAGCGCACCCTTTCAGTCGTTGGCGGGCAGGACTACAGCCAAGATCTTTATCTGGGCAACAACTAGATGCCGCTGATTGAACCAAGGGCCTAGCCCTTGGCCAGCGTGCAATAATCGGACGGGGATCGAAGCGCTGCTGTCGCTTGGATCCCCGTCTTCATTTTCCCCGCTGCCGCAACCCCACTGTCTTCGCGCGGCAGTATTTGCCCCATTGCCCTCCCGACTGGGACAACTGCGGCCCTCCATCGGAGTTCTGAGCGGTTTCGCGGAAAAATCCCCCGATGGCGAGCCCGCAGGGGAAGCTCCTCGCAGCTGAAGGCTCCCGGCAAGCGCGCCTACAATTGCAGCGCGGCGCTCCCTGGAACTGAAACTTGCAGGCCCTAGACTGAGGACGTGCCATCCAGGCTTTCGGAGTCCGATTGGGAGGTTTTCCTCACCAAGCAACTCGATCGACCGGTTCGTGTGGTCTACGGACGCGCACGACATACGGTGATCGACGCGCGCAGCGAGCCCCACGCGCCAAACAACGGAGCGCGGGTGCGGCTGAGCCAATTCTTTTCCGAGGCTCCTCCAGACGTCCAGGAAGCTGTAGCCGGCTGGCTGCGCTCCGGTAAGCGCGCGAGGCGCGCTTCGAACCGACTGGGCGAATGGATCGAGGAAGCCGTTGCGGCACTGCCCAAGCGCGTCCCCCGCAGCTCACAATTGAAGCCGAGCGGAGCCGTTCACGACCTCAGTGCGTTGGAACTTGAACTCTCGCGCATGCCGGCCGTGTTGCCCCCGATCGAATGCCAACCGGCCTTGACCTGGGGCCGACGGGCGCGCAGCCGCGCTCGACATTCAATTTTGCTGGGCAGCTTCGATCTGGAGCGCAATTTGATCCGCGTGCATCCCGTGCTCGATCAAGTTTGGGTACCGGATTGGTTTGTGCGCTACGTGCTCTTCCATGAATTGCTGCACGCAGCTTTGCCGCCCAGTCCCGGTGCCGGCGGGCGCACCATTCATCACAGTCGCGAATTTCGTCAATTGGAGCGGCGCTATCCCGAGTACAAGCGTGCTCTGCGCTGGCAGGAGAAACACTTGCCCAAGCTCCTACGGAGTGCGCGCTCCAAACGCACGAAATCGCTGCAGGCCGCCAAACTCGTGCCGAATGTCGCAAGCCCGAAGGGCGTATCCAAGCCGCCCAAGTCTTTGGTCGAGAGCGCCCAAAATGCAGAGCGCGTCAAGCGCGACCGTCCCCGCGGGCAAGGCTTCTTGTTCCCGTTCTTTTAGTCGCGCGCGGTTTTTGGCACGCGCAGGGTGGCGCAGGAACTAGGCCGGACTAAGGCGTGCCGTAGGTCTTCTTGCGCTTGCCTGGCGGAGCTCCCGTGAGGCAAGTTCCGAGAATATTGCCGCCCAAATTCTCGAGCAGTTGTTGCGCCTCCTCAACCAAGTGCCGCGGCGCCCCGCCCAAGCGAACGACGAGCAAAATGCCGTCGGCGATCGCCCCCAACATGCTGGGGTCGTTCAAGTCCAAGGCTGGAGTGGTATCGATTAAGACGTAGTCGTAGCGTCGCTTCAGGCTGTGCAAGACACTCTTAATGCGATCGACATTCATCAGCTCCGAAGGATTCTTCGGCTTCTCACCCGCTGCAATGATGTCCAAACGATCGATGCAGGTTTGACGTATGGCGGCATCCAACGGCAGATCTCCGCGCAGCACTTCCGTGATGCCCTGACGCCGGGGCAAACCGAGGTAACGCTCCACCGCAGGTGCTCGAAAGTCACCGTCGAGCACCACAACTCGCAAGCGCGGCAACTCGGTAAGAGCCGTGGCCAAGTTCAGCGTGGCCACCGTCTTGCCCTCGCCTTCCACCGCGGACGTGATCACCACCGTGCGCGGTGCTCCGTCGGGATTCAGCGCCTGGATCGAATTTCGCAGGCGGCGGTATTGCTCAGATGCGGAACCGTGCGGATCCCTCAACAGCACCAACTCATCCCCCAGGGCGGGGATTTTGGATGCCTCATCCGGCGGGGCCGGTTGGAGCGGCTGACGTAATCTT
Organism: Planctomycetota bacterium; assembly: GCA_029259675.1. GTDB lineage: Bacteria > Planctomycetota > UBA1135 > UBA1135 > JAJDES01. The sequence goes on along the minus strand of JAJDES010000011.1, from coordinate 5,271 downwards.
CGGTTGCGGAAGAATCCCATACTGCTATCTGCGGTGAACGTGGAGCCGATGGCCGAGTGGCCGCCGTTCGCGAGCACTGCTAGCGAGGTCGGCCAAGGAAACAGCTCGTGCACCTATCGACATCGACAGGTCCCCGCGGGGACCATAGCTCAATCGAGAGACTGCTCCGATACGCACTTCCATCCCCCCTAGTTAGCGCCCCGTGGCCCCGGCTTCAATCTACTCCTGGGTCGTAATCCACCAAATCGAGGCCCCGGTAGTGCGGAGCGGTGGGCCAGGACCAGCGCCTGAGGTGTTCCGAGAAGGGCGAAGCCCCTGCGAGATCCAGTCGACGGCCCAGATCCAGCATCCACTGGCCGGCGCGCGCTTCCTGCCCGCGGGACATGAGCTCCACCAGGGCCCGCTCGATGCCCCGCTCCAGGGCTTGGCCAGGATTGGGCTGCTTGCGCACGCCGCCTGCAAAATCGTTCAGAACCCGGGCCAGCCGCCCCCCCAAGAGCTCCAGGGCCCAGCGCCCATTGGGCCCCCCGGCCATGGCGCCGGCCAATTCCTCATCCCCGGCAATGCCCTGCTTGGACAAATGTGCAGCAACCCGTGCAAGGGCCTCTTGGCTCGCCACGCCGCTCAAAACCGCCAGTCGGTCCGTACCCGCAGCCCGATCGCCCTCAGCCTCTTGGGCCGAGCTCAGGTTGTACAGCCGACCAAACAGCTGCAGGACCTCCGGTCCGTTGCCGCGCCGCAATTGCCGCTCGAAGATTTCCCCCAAGACCCACTGCAAGGCCCAGGGATCGTTCAGATCCGGAGCTGCGCGAAGACCGAGTTCGGCGGATTCCTCCGAGTTTTGGAGGGATTCCAATGTGGGCTTCGGCCAGGCCGACTCGACCTGTCCGAGGGAGCCCATCAACGACGCGCAGCGCTCCAAATCGAAGCGCCCGCCGAGGCACCATTCGAGCGCACAAAGTCGGGCCGGCACGCCGACCGAAACGGGCACCCCCTTGCCCCAGCTTTCCGGCCAAGTCGCTTCCGCTGCAATCAGCAATTCCGCCAGCTCGGCCGCCGCCTTGGCATTGGCCGCGCCGGCCAAGAGTCCCTCGGGATCGCCCAGGGTCCAGGGACCGTATCGAGCTCCGCCAACGCCCACAAAAGCGCGTATGTAACCGTTCAGCAATTCCGGCGGGTGCTGACCCGGCTTGGAAGCCAAGTTGCAGCGCAAGAGCTCCATGACGTCATCTCCCGCTCCGCCCATCCCTTCCAGCACATCAAGCCGCAAGCGCTTGGACGGGTTTGACAGCTCGGACCAACCTTCGATGACAACCGAATCAAGTCGCCTGCCGTCCGCTCCCATGGCGGGCAATTCGCGCAAGGCTCTGGAGATCGAACGCGCCGCTGCAAGCTTGCGATTGCTCGGGCTCAAGGCCCACTCCACTTCGTTCAGCAAGCGTCGCACGCGCTGCGGATCTGTCAGGACCGGGGCGATTCGACCGCGGGCCGCACGGGACAAGAGTGCTGTTCGCGCCACCAAATCCGGCCCTTCCGACCAACGCTCGCCCAACCACTCAAGCCCGGCGGGCCAACTGGAATGGGCCAACGCCAACGCAAAGCGATCGGGGTTCGGATCGGCATCCACCCGGGATCGCCGGGACCAATCCACAATCCATTCCGCAGCCGTAGCCGGCGCCAATGCGTCGCGAGACGTCAAGCAAACAAAGACTGGAAACCTTTGGCCCTCATCACCCTCGGCAACCGGAGCGACTAGCTGACCGCCGTAAACTTCAGCCAATTGCAACAAGACTTGATCCCAAGTCCCGACCAATTGCGGCAGGCGCTGCGTCGGAGTTCGCGGCGACCAAAGTGGATCGACAACAATGGAAACGGGAACTTGGCCCAAGCGCGCCAAGCGATCCGCCAATTGGTAAAGCGGCGCATCCAGGGGTAAGCGGCAGAGCTCCGTCCCGAGCTTTTGGCGCGCCTCGGCCAACAACAAGGTCAGCTCATTGCCGCTCAACAGCGATTCATTCAATCCGTCGGACCACAGTTCCAACTGTTCGGCCAATGCGACCTCGCCCAAGCTTTGCAAGGGCTCCGGCTCCGCAGCCAGACGCACGGCCAAGTCCACATGTCGCTCGGCTCCTCCCAGCGAGCGCGCCAGGCGCATGCGCACCTCGGCTCCTTCGGCTCGGGCAAAGTCGGCCAAACGTTCAAAGTCTTCGGGACGAGCCAAGTGCCGCAGCTCGTTCTCCGCGCGCTGCCGAAGCTGCGAATCGGGAGAGCCCAACCCCACCAACGCCTGCGTGAGCCGCTCGCTGCGACTTTCTGTGGACAGCACAGCGAGCCTAGATTCGGCGGGCGCGGGCAAGCTGACCGCGAGAAAGACGAGGGTCGACAGCAGTCGATAAATCATGGGTGCCATGGCCCCCCAGGCTAGCTGGAAAGCCTCTCCGGCAGAAAGCGGGCAAGCGAAACAAGCAGGGGGGCGACGAAGGGCATCGCCATCGTCGCGGCGCTTGCCGCAGGTCTAATGTGCGGCAGCGTTGGGGAATCGGTCATGGCAACTCGCAACGAGACGGCGTCGGCCGCTGTTTCACCCTCCCTACGCGCCGGCCAGGCGGAACCAACACAATTGGAGCGGACGCACTGTGGGATTTGTTTGGTCGCGCGGGGGGGGACGGCTGGGGTCGGCGTTGTTAACCTGTCGCCCCCCCTGCGGTTCGAGGCCGCCTTCAATCTTGTTTCATCGACTATTAGTAGCCAATCGCGGCGAAGTTGCCGTCCGCATCGCCAAGGCCTGCCACAAGCTGGGTGTGACGCCGGTGGGCATTTACTCCGAGGCCGATCGAGGCGCCCATTGGCTGGAGGAAATGGGCCACACGGTTTGCGTTGGACCGGCTCCCTCCGCGGATAGTTACCTGCGCAGCGATCGTATCCTGCAGGCGGCCGTTCAAACTCGATGCAGTGCGTTGCACCCGGGTTGGGGGTTCCTAGCTGAAGATCCACGCAGCGCCGCACTCTGCCGTCAGCACGGCATCACGTTCGTCGGCCCCTCACCCCAGGTCATCTCGCGCATGGGGCTCAAGTCCCCCGCCAAGGAAGCCATGCGCGCGGCCGGACTGCCGGTGATCCCCGGTTCGATCGGCTTGGTTGCCGACGTGGAATCGGCCGTCGCCTGCGCTGCGGAAGTCGGCTACCCGGTCATCATCAAGGCCGACTCCGGCGGTGGCGGTCGGGGCATGCGCCGCTGCGACGACGAAGCCAGCCTGCGCCAGGCCTTCCCCGAAGCCAGCGCCGAAGCGCGCTCCGCATTTGGCTCCGGGCTGCTCTACCTCGAACGCTTCCTGCGCGGCGGCAGGCACGTGGAAGTTCAAATCTTGGCCGATTCCTACGGTCATGCGATCCACCTCGGAGAACGCGACTGCAGCGTCCAGCGCAATCATCAGAAATTGATTGAAGAGGGCCCCTGCCCGATTTTGAGCGCGGAACGCCGTGCCGAAATCGGCCGGAGCGCAGCGCAAGCGGCCGCGGCCATCGGCTATGTCGGCGCCGGTACGATTGAATTTTTGCTGTCGGAAGAAGGCGAACTCTTCTTCATGGAGATGAACACGCGCCTGCAAGTCGAGCATCCGGTAACCGAACTCATCACCGGTGTGGACATCGTGTGTGAGCAAATAAACATTGCAGCGGGCCGCCGTTTGGAGCTGCGTCAGGAAGACGTGAGCTTCGAAGGCCACGCCATTGAATGCCGCATCAATGCCGAGGACGCGCTGGACAATTTCCGCCCCACGCCGGGCCTGTTGAGCACCTTTGAAATTGCCCGCGGGGAAGGCCCCGGCACCATGCGAGTGGACACGCACATGGCAGAGGGTGAAAGCGTAAGCCCTTACTACGATTCACTAGTGGCCAAGCTGATCGCCGTCGGACAGGACCGCGAGATGGCCATTCAAACCATGTTGAACGCGCTTCAAAATTCTCGCATCGAGGGCATTTCCACCACCATTCCCATGCATCTGGCCGTGCTTCAAAGCGCCGAATTTTGCGCGGGGAATTACGACACGACGACCCTTCCCGGTTGGCCTCCGGCCCAAGCTCGGGGCACGGCGAGCTAACGCGCTATGGCCAAGGTACCGCTTACAGCGATCGGCAGTCCGTTGGACGCCATTTTGAGTTCCGATGAAATTCGGGCCAATCGCGCCTCCATGGATGCCCATGACGCGCAGCTTCACGAGCGCCGCGAGCAGGTTCATGCCGGTTGGGGCGAAGACTACGCCGCGCGCGTGCACAAGAAGGGCAAACTCACCACGCGCGAACGCTTGGCCCAGTTGATCGACCCCGGCAGCCAAGTGTTCGAACACGGTCGGTTCGTCAACTGGGACGTCAAATTCGGCAAGTTGGAAAGCCCCGCCGCCGGAGTGCTGACTGCCTTTGCGATGGTCCATGGCCGCTGGTGCATGGTGATTGCGAACGACAACACCGTGGCTTCGGGCTCTTGGTGGCCGCAAACTCCGGAGAAGATTGAACGCGCCCAAGAGATGGCCCTGCGCCTGCGACTGCCCGTCATCTACCTGGTCGATTGCTCGGGGCTTTACTTGCCGGAGCAAGCGCGCTCCTTTCCCGGTCGCACCGGCGCCGGTCACATCTTCAAGAAAAACAGCGACCTGTCCGCTGCGGGTGTGCCGCAAATTGCAGGTGTTTTCGGTGATTGCATTGCAGGCGGCGGTTACATGCCGATCATCTCCGATCGCGTGTACATGACCGAGCGCGCCTACATGGTCATTGCCGGGGCCGCTCTGATCAAAGGCGCCAAGAGTCAGCAACTCTCCAGCCTCGATATCGGCGGAGCCAATGTGCATGTGCACCAATCGGGCTGCGCCGACGAACGCGTACCCGATGACGAAAGCGCCATCACCCGCATTCGAGCAGAGGTCGCCAACTTGCCCAGCAGTGCCGTCGAGTACTACCGCGGCGGTGCCGGAGTAACGGCTCCCCATCACGCCGCCTCGGAACTGAGCTCGATCATTCCCGGTGATCACCGCATGACCTATGCGGCCGAAGAAATCCTGGCGCGTTTGGTGGACAGCAGCCTGTTCTGGGAAATCCTGCCCGACCGCGGTCGTGAAATGATTGTCGGCGTCGGGCGCGTCAACGGCTTGTACATGGGCTTCGTGGCCAACCGGCAGGGACTCATTGATGACCCCGAACATCATGGCGGGATGAAACCCGCCGGTATCCTGTACAAGGAAGGCATTGCCAAGGTCTCAGCCTTCAGCCGCGCCTGCA
>JAJDES010000002.1 GCA_029259675.1 Planctomycetota bacterium | reverse complement strand
AGTAGCTCGGGAACCAAACTGCGCCCCATGACACCCTCCGGCAGCGGCAAACGGCACCACTCGAGCAGGGTCGGCAACAGGTCCACATGCCGCGCTTGATTCGTCAATCGCAACCCGGGGCCGATCTTCCCCGGCTGCCAAAAGATCAAAGGCACCCGCAGCACTTCGTCGTAAAGCGTGCGCCGGTGACCTTTCCAACCGTGCTCAAAAAACTCATCACCGTGATCCGAGGTCACGCACACCAGGGTGTCTCGATCGAGTCCGCGCTGGCGCAGCCCGTCAAACAACGTCCCCAGCCAATCATCGACGTAGGCAATTTCACCGTCGTACCTCGCGAGCACATGCCGCAACTCTGAGGCGGGCATATCGGGCGCAAGCAGCGGATTGCCGATGAAGTTCTCGGGGTCGTGGTCGCCTGCGTAGTCCGGATCAAACCGGCGCCAATAACGCTCCGGCGGTGTGTAGTCGTAGTGCACATCGAAGAGATGCAGGAAAAGAAAGAAGGGCTCACTTCCAACTTCATCCAGGAACTGCAGCGCCCCACTGACAATGCGCTCGGATGTGGCGCCCTGGTGCGCGAGGGCATTGGCGCGCCCAACCCCGGCAAGCTGGGCATCCTGCGTGCCCGCTTGCTTGGTTCGAATAGCGCGATCCACGCGCTCGCCCATGGCACTGACCCAATCCCCCTCGGCAAAGCCGCGCTGGAAGCCGAAGTAAGGGTGCAGGTAGGGACCGCTCCAAATCCCATGCGTGCGAATACCCGCAGCCTGGAACACCTCGGCCAACATGACGCCTTTTGAGCCCAGGACGTCTTCCGTCTCGAGCACACCGTGAACTCCGCTGGTCAACCCTGTGAGCATGGAGATATGCGCGGGCAGGGTCCACGACGTCTCCGCAATGCTTTCCTCAAACACGGCGCCCTCGCGCGCCAAGCGGTCCAGATTCGGACTGGTCACACGCTCGTAGCCGTAACTCGCCAGATGATCCGCCCGCAGGCTGTCGATTGAAATCAAGAGCACATTGCGACTGCGAGCCTTTGGTTCGGCAGCGCTTTGACGGCTCGCCAACTCGTCGCCCGTGCCGCAACTCATCAGGTTGAAAGCTAACAAGCACGCTGCGCATTGGACCCCAAGCCTGAACGGACGCAGCTCCGTGCGTTCACGCGCAGCAAGCTCGTGGCGCTCATGATCCAGGGCAATCAGCGACCTCAATTCTTTTTGACAACATCGCCGCTGCCGCTGACACGAGTATTCAATTCGCTTGGATCCCCGTGGTAAAGCACCTTGCCGCTGCCGTCGATAATCACATTGAGTTCACGCTCGATCCGGAGTTCAACATCTCCCGAACCATCGATATCAATCGACGCCTTTTGCGCCGCAAGCTCCACAGCAGACATTTGGCCGGATCCATCTACCAGACAATCGAAAATTCGCACTTGGCCCCCGAACTCCAAATCGCCCGACCCATCGATCTCCGCGTGCAACCGATCAAACTGGAGCGACGACATAACCACCCTGCCCGAACCGTCAATGGCAACCCGCAGCTCGTCACCACTGTGCAGCATGCTCGATCGAAGACTGCCGGAGCCATCGATGCTGACCGAAACCAACTCGCTCGGGGCGACTCGCACGGTCACGCCTCGGGTGGACGAGATGCAGGAAATCCGCTTGGCCGTATCGATGAACAACTGATCGCCGCGCACTTCGGTGGTGTACAGCTCCAACAAGTTGTCGTCGGTCTCTATAGAAATCTGCCCGCGGTCCCCAACGTCACTCAACTCATCGGGTCGCACGACCAGCACATCCATGGAACCGTCGACGTGAATGCGCCGAAACTCGCCAGTGAACCGTTCTTGGATCACAACCGTGCCAGAGCCCTCAACGCAGATGGCGGAACAGCCGGTGAGCTGCCAACTTAGGGCCGACAGCAATAGCCAACACGAGCGCGATAGGATTCCTTGGAGCTTTGTCTGCATAGCCAACGGTTTCGTCGTAAAACTTGCGTGGGCGCCGGCATTCCGAGCCCATTGGGAACTTGAGTGCCAGTGTCCTTTTGGAGCACCGAGGATAACGGAGCCCAGCCTCAATGGTAGCAGTCAGACTCCCTGTGCAAGCGAATTGAAGCACCCATAGGCCCCACTCAGTAGCGAAGACCCGCGAGCGAAGCACTCGCCGCGCGTCCCAAGCGCGATTCGCGGGATGCTATGGTTTGCCAGCCCAGTTCCACCGGCCCCGACAAATCAGCTCGCCATGATTGCCTTTCTTCTGACTCTGCCACTGCTTCTGCCACAGGATTATTCGGGCCCTTTCGCCAGCCACCCGAACATGGAGGCCATCATTAAGATCGTCGATGAAACTCTGGCCAAGGCGCCCAAGAAGCTCCCCAAGTGGTTGATGAAAAAGGCACCCAAGTTCGAAGCGACGCTGATCGATCTTGAACAGCCCTTTGAACATCACACCTGGCCTGGAGTCCTGAATACAAGCTTCAAAGCCACGCGCGATAAGAAGTCTTGGAACTGCAGCTTCGACTTGCCCGTCGACACCTTTATCCGCGACCCCAAGTTGGCGGAGTCGGCCGTACGGCGCAGCCTGTTCACCCTAACCAGTTCAATAGTTGCGCTTGAATCCATCGATCCGATGGACATGTCCATGCACTCCCAGTTGGGACCGGACAACCCCATCATAGACTCGATGGCCGCGCAATGGGCAGGCTCGCTCGAACAAGAGATCGATTACATCCTGCGCCTGCACATGCATTCCGAGACGGAGTTGGCTCAGCTGGTGACCGACATCGTCCTGCCCGAAGATGGCAGTTTTGATTTTGATCGCAGCAACAGCCGGCCCGACGACCTGACCTTCCACATGCTGGTGCACATGATCGCGCCCAAGAGCGACAGGGCCCTTGGCGAAATCTACAAGGCCATCATCAACGGCCAGTCGGCCGAGGGCGCACTCAAGAA
>JAJDES010000001.1 GCA_029259675.1 Planctomycetota bacterium | reverse complement strand
TCCGACCCGATCCATCCGTGGACACGTGGGTCCAGCGATCTGTACGCGCTGGAGCATTTTGAATCCATGGCGGCACATCTTTCCGATGTGGGCGTGGCCTCCCAGTGGCTACCTCTCTACCAGCTGTCGACGGAAGATGTTCGCACCGTCATCGCCACTTGGTGCGCGGCTTTTGCAAACACGGCGGCCTGGCTTTCGGGCTACGACCTGGTCCTGGTCGGGGCGCGCAACCCCCTGCGCCAGGACTGGAGTGACGTGCTGCTACCGCCCGACCTGGCCCGGCACTTGTCCGCAACCGGCTTGCATTCGGCGGCCGAACTCTGGGGACTGCGCATCGCAACGGATGCGGACTTGCGGGGGTTCGCCGGCGAAACGCAGCCCATGGGTGAGGATCGCCCAAGGCTCGAGTTTCGGGCTCCGTTAAGCTACTCGGCCGGATACTCGCTGGATGTCCTGCGCTGGGCGGCTCGGTCTGAAACTCCGCCCAATTTGAGCCCCGTGGCCCTCGAACGCGCCCAATTGGCTCGCAAGCTACTTTTTAACTTCCTGGAGGATCAGAAGCTTGGGTTGGGACCAGCAGCGGCAAAATACGGGGAAAGGCTTTCAAATTTGCCGCCCCTAGCCGATTGAATCCGTTGTGTCCCACTTGGAGCCGACCAAGCTTGGGTATACTCCCTGAGCTATCGCGGGCAGGCGCTGTGCACGCGAGCTCATCACGCCCCCAAGGGTGATTCTCGCACCCTATTCACCGCATGCACTCGCAAACCGCGTGAGTTCACCTTCGTCCCAGTCCCCTTCGAGCAAGCCCGCGCACGTGCATTCGAGCCCGGCTAGCATTGAATCGCTCCTTTCGGACTCCGCGCTTTCCGCGCTGGTTCCCGAACGGATTTCGGCCGTGGCTGCTGCTGCTCCCGAGGCTCCCGCCGTCGAACACGACGGGCGCGTGCACAGCTTTGGTGAACTTGACCGCCGCTCCGACCAATTGGCGCGTCACCTGGCCGGCCTCAAGCTGCCGAGGGAAGCGGTGATTGGCATTTGCAGCGAGCGCAGCTTCGATTGGACCGTCAGCTTGTTGGGAGTTTGGAAAGCGGGCCTCGCGTACGTTCCGCTCGATCCCGCATACCCGGTCGAACGCCTGCGCGCTGTTCTCGAGGACGCGCAAGCGAAGGTGTTGCTCGTTGCGAGTGGCGCCCAAGCCTCGGCCCCCACGGGAGATTGGCGCATCGAATCCATGGCCGTGGAATTCGAGCAAAACGGCAACCTTCAAACCATCGAGCTGCCCAAAGTCGAGCCGGACGGCTTGGCCTATGTGCTTTACACATCGGGCTCCACAGGCAAGCCGAAGGGCGTCGAAGTCACCCACGCCGGCCTCGCCAATCACGCTCGCGCCGTCGCCAAGTTTTATGAATTGCAACCCAGCGATCGCGTCCTGCAATTTGCATCTCCGGCCTTTGATGTAGCCGGCGAGGAGCTTTACCCCACTTGGATCAGCGCTGCTTGCAGCGTGTTGCGCGAGGAAGCGGCCACGCACTCCATGGCGGCCTTCACGAGCTATGTAGAAGACAACAAGATTTCCGTGGTGAACCTGCCCTCGGCCTTTTGGCACGAATGGGCGGCGGAACTCGAACGCAAACCCCACCCGCTTCCACAGGCATTGCGCCTCGTCATTGTTGGTAGCGAACGTGCCCTACCGCAGGTCTATGCCAGCTGGCGCAAGAGCACCGCTGCGGGCGGCCACGAGCCGCGCTTCCTAAACGGCTACGGCCCTACCGAAACGACGATTACCGCCACGGTCTTTGAACCGGATCCCGGCGCCGACATGTCGAGCTTCGATTCGCTTCCGATCGGCAAGGCCATCGACGGCGTGGAAGCTTTCGTTGTGGACGACAACGGGCAGCAAGTAAAAAAAGGCACGGCGGGAGAACTGTGGATCGGCGGTGCGGGAGTGTCCCGCGGCTATCGCGGCCGCCCCGAACTGAATGCGGAGCGATTCCTTACCGATCCTTTCGGTCGCGGCGACGGCTCGCGGGTCTATCGCAGTGGCGATCGCGTGCGCGAACTGCCCGGTGGAGACCTGGAGTTCCTCGGGCGCATGGACTTGCAGGTCAAGATTCGCGGCTACCGTATTGAGCTGGGGGAAATTGAACGTGTGGCCGAGGGCCATCCCGGGGTCGAACAATGCGTGGTGGCCGCGCGCGAATCGGAGGGCGCACCGGCGCGCCTGGTGGCGTACACAAGGCCACTTGAGGGAGCGCCCGAACCAGCCGAGCTAAAAGCATTTTTGGCCGATCAGTTGCCCGATTACATGCTGCCCGCGGCGTCCATGGCGCTAGAGCAATTCCCGCTCAACCCCTCGGGCAAAGTCGATCGCAAGGCCCTTCCCGAGCCCGACTGGTCCCGCGCAAGTGCCGGCGCCTACGTTGCGCCCGAGGGCGAGTCCGAACAGTACTTGGCGGCTTTGTTCGCACAACTCTTAGGGTTGGATCGCGTCGGCCGTAACGACAATTTCTTCGCCATGGGCGGGCACTCACTCTTGGCCACACGTTTGGTTGCGCGCGTGGCGGAAGATCGTTCGCTTCAAATTTCGCTGCCGGAGATCTTTTCCCATCCGACGCCGGCCGAATTGGCCCGCGTCCTCGCCGGAGAATCGACTTCGAAAGCCATTGTCCTGCCGCCGATTGAGCCCGTTCCGCGCGGCGCTCCGCTCGCCATTGCTCCGATTCAGGAACCCCTTTGGTTCCTGCTGCAATTGGCACCGAACATGCTCGCCTACAACACGCAGCTATCGGTGCAGTTGCGCGGCCCCCTCGATCACGCTGCCATCGAGGGCGCCTTTAGCGACATTGTCGAACGTCACGAGGTCCTGCGCACCACTTTCGAGGAGATTGACGGCCGCGCCATGCAACGCATTCATCCCCCCGAAAGTGGTGC